>CABSGW010000063.1 GCA_902477365.1 uncultured Prevotellaceae bacterium | reverse complement strand
ATGGCCGTGAGCGGAAAGTGCTACCTAAGCCTGAACAATCTGGGGCGCAGTGCCAACCGGGGCGAGTGCATGCAGGTGTGCCGCCGTTCTTACACGGTACGCGACCGCGAAACCGGTCTGGAACTGGACGTTGACAACCAATACATCATGAGCCCCAAAGACCTGAAAACCATTCGTTTCATCAACCGTCTGATGAACGCAGGCGTGCGGGTGTTCAAGATTGAGGGTCGCGCCCGCGGACCGGAATATGTACACACCGTCGTTACGTGCTACCGCGAAGCGATTGAGGCCGTGCTCGACGGTACATTCCACACCGACCCCGCCCGCCTGGATGCCTGGGATACCCGTTTGTCCACCGTGTTTAACCGCGGTTTTTGGGACGGTTACTACCAAGGCCAGTTTCTGGGCGAATGGAGCGAAAAATACGGCTCATCGGCCACCGAGCGCAAAGTTTACGTGGGCAAAGGCGTAAAGTATTTCTCCAAACTGGGCGTTGCCGAGTTTCTGATTGAAGCCGCCGAACTGCACACCGGCGACAAGGTACTCATCACCGGCCCTACCACCGGTGCCGTCACACTGACCGTCGACGAAATACGCTTCGACCTGGAAGCCGTCGACACGGCCCGTAAAGGACAGCACATCTCCTTCCGCGTGCCCGAAAAGATACGGCCGTCCGACAAACTCTACAAACTGGAGTCAACTCAAAACACCTGACAACCGTTTTACCAGACTGGAAACCAAAATACAACGTTCTGGGCATCTCGTACATCCGAGATGCCCAGAACGTTATAACCAACTGCCCATCCCGTACCCCCTCTGCATGCTTTTCAACACCCTCCACACTCATTATTAGCGAAAAGCACGGTTCTTCTCAATAAATAATCGTAACTTTGTAGCCTCATATTTATTAGACATTACATATATTGAAAACATTTGAAGAGCTGGGCGTTTCCGAGGCGATACTCCGAGCAATTACAGAAATGGGGTACGAGCATCCTATGCCCGTGCAAGAAGCCGTTATCCCATACCTCTTGGGAGTAGGAAATGACGTGGTAGCCCTGGCACAGACAGGTACCGGAAAAACAGCGGCCTACGGTTTGCCTTTGTTGCAGAAAATACAAACCGACAAGAACTATCCCCAAGCCGTCATCCTATGCCCCACACGCGAACTGTGCTTGCAGATAGCCGATGACCTGAAGGAATACTCCAAATACATGGATCACCTGCACGTGCTGCCCGTATATGGCGGATCGAGCATCGAGAGCCAGATACGCGCGCTGAAACGCGGCGTACAGGTGATTGTAGCCACACCGGGACGACTCATCGACCTGATGGAGCGCCGAGTAGCCTCGTTGGTACACGTTGAGAACGTGGTGCTGGACGAAGCTGACGAGATGCTCAACATGGGTTTCACCGACAGCATCAACGCCATCCTGGCCGGCGTGCCCGAAGAGCGCAACACGCTGCTTTTCTCGGCCACCATGAGCAAGGACATTGAGCGTATTGCCAAAAACTACCTGCGCGACGCCAAAGAAATTGTGGTGGGAAGCCGTAACGAAGGAGCTGAGAAGGTGAACCACACTTACTACCTGGTACAGGCCAAAGACAAATATCCCGCCCTCAAACGCATTGTCGATTTTTATCCTAAAATCTACGGTATCGTGTTCTGCCGCACCCGCCTCGAAACGCAAGAGGTGGCCGACAAACTGATACAGGACGGATACAACGCCGAAGCACTCCACGGAGAACTGTCGCAGGCACAACGCGACCTGACGATGCAAAAATTCCGTCAGCACCGCGTCCAACTGCTGGTGGCAACCGACGTTGCCGCACGCGGACTGGACGTAGAAGAACTGACACACGTCATCAACTACGGTTTGCCCGACGACGTGGAGAACTATACCCACCGCAGCGGACGTACAGGACGTGCCGGCAAGCGTGGAACAAGTATCTGCATCATCCACATACGCGAAAAAGGAAAAGTACGCCTGATCGAAAAGACTATCGGCAAACCCTTTGAACGGGGTGTGCTGCCCACCGCACAAGACATCTGTACCAAGCAGTTGTACAAGGTGATGGACGAGGTGGAACACGTACAGGTGGACGAAGAGCAAATAGCACCTTTCCTGCCCGAAATCTACCGGAAACTGGACTGGCTGGAGAAAGAAGACCTCATTAAACGCATGGTAAGCCTTGAGTTCGGCCGTTTCCTTTCTTACTACGCCCACGCGCCGCAGATAGAGCAACCGGCCGACCGTGCCGTGCGCGAGGACAAGCCGCGCAAAGAACGTTCACGCCGTTCTTCCGACAACCAGACCGAGGAGGGGTACACCCGGTTTTGCCGGTGGGCCAGAACCCGCCTGTTCCTGAACGTAGGAAAACGCGACAACGTATATGCCCGCGAGGTTATCAACCTGATAAACCGCCACGTAAAGGGACAAATAGAAATAGGCCGGATTGACCTGACCACTTCGTGCTCTTTCTTTGAAGTACCCGAAGAGAATGCACAGGTGGTGATTCAGGCCATGAAAAAAGCCAAGTTGAACGACCGCCGCATTGTGGTGGACTATGCCGACAAGGCCGGCAGCGAACCTCGCCGTCGTAACGAAGGCCATTCCGCCGGACGCCCACCCCGCCGCAACGAGCGGGCCGCAGCTCCCCAATATGGTAAAAAGCCGGAAAAAGCGACCAAAACCGCATCGAAGGACAAACCCAGCCGTGCCGAACGGGGCTATACCAAAGCACGCGGCAAAAAGGATGACTGGAAACAGTTCTTCGGCTCGCAAAACGACCGCGGACAACTGGTAGGCGACGAGCCGAACTTTGACGAAGAAGGCTGGCAGAAGAAGCGATAAAACCGCCGCCGTGCCGCTACCCGTAACGACACGGCACGACAAATAATGTTTCACCCCTCATTCAGAACCATTATGAACCAACGCATTTTAATTTTCCTGATTTTCCTGGTAACCGGCATCGGCCTCCAGGCACAACGCATAGCCGTGAAAGTAGGCGGCGGTTTGTCCTCGCATTACGACCACAGCACGGCCGTAGGCGCTTTCCGCATAGGCTTGGGCTATGAATACGAACTCAACAACAACTGGTCGGTAGAACCGGGCATCGCCTTCTATGCCAAAGGATGGAAAGATCCCAACCAGATTGTCTTCATGCGCGACTGGGAGGGAAACCTGATCTTCGACGAAGAAGGAAATGCGCTGACCGGTGTGAAAAATTGCAGCAGCAAAGCCAATTACATAGAAGTCCCGGTACTTTTCAACTACTATCTGGAAACCAAGTCAATGCAATACATTGTGCTGACAGCGGGCCCTTACATGGCCTATGGTGTAGGCGGCAAGATGGAGACCAAGGGAGATACCGACCAAGAAGGTAGCGACCGTTACTATTATGCCAAAAAGACCTTTGACGAAGAAGGGGCACACCGCTTCGATGCGGGACTCTCTGTCGGCATTTCCTACGAGTTCGGCCGCCAGTTCACGGTAGGTGTGCAGGGCGATTTCGGCCTGACCAAATTCAACCGCAACGGCGACCGCAATATCAGCGGACTGCTCACCCTGAGCTACCGATTGCGCGTGGATTAACGGCCAGACGATGCATGCGGCGGCCATAAAAACACAAAATTCTTTGACTTTTATGCAAATATCCCCATTATTGGGTATTGTGCAGTCGGTTTTTACCCCGTATCTTTGCATCGTTACCTAACCACACGGCGCAATAACTCGCGTCGGGACAACCTTCGGGGTTGTCGGGCTGTCGCGAGACATCCGCCGGTATCGTTCAATTTAAATTGTTAGAATCCTGTTCGTTTAACGCCCTGCAATATCCTTGCGGGGCGTTGTCATAGGTCGCACTCTGCCTCCAAAAGCCTTATTTATTACCCCCGTGTATCTTCACCCTAAAAAATAACACACACCAACAAAAGCCCGTAATTTCCATTTTCCTTTACAACCTATCCACCAGAACGCGGCAGATAGCCCCAAGCCTTGCGCCATTGCCCCTTTATCCACAGCGTTGTACTGACCCCACTATATTAACACCTAACTACGTAAAATCTCTGTTTTACCCTTGGTACGGACAAAATGTTTGAAACCCCGTCGGACTGTACTCCATTTAGGAAATACTGCAAATGGGCGCACATCCTTATAGTTTACAAGTATCACCAACAACGATACCAGCGCTACAATAAGCAACCAACCATAAATTTCTTTCATTGAAACAATAAGAGCTTGCTTTTGCACCATTCCGTAAAGTTGACCAATAGGCATATGACATATGTCAGGATTAGAACTCACCATATCAGAACCGAGCAACAAAGCATTTTTAGCCATTGTATGCTTCAGGAATTCCCCAATAAGCGCCGGACCAAATGCCACCCCCATCACAGCGCCGGTAAATCCATTGATAGTAAGAGCCTGTGGAAACACCTGAAACGGAAGCCCGCTTTGTACAATCGAGGTCAGGAAAACAATGGATATTATAACAGACGCAGCACCACGAAGAAAAAGCGGCATGAAAAGCATCTCTTTTTCAATGCCATAATCAATGAAAAAATAAAAATAGGAAAGATGACAGACCACAAGGGAAAACGCCACTGCCGTCATGGTCTTATATCGCCATTTACGTAATGCGAAAGCAAAATAAGTGAACATACAACCAGCGACAACCCCTGTAAAAACATACCAGTTCAGGTCGATAAGGTTGATTTCATCAAACCCGAGTATAGCTTCTGCATAACTATGTTCAAACACATGCTCTGTGGCAATCAGTGTAAAGAAAACCCAATAAATACCTGTTGCCCGCACCACATTGCGATTCTTTATTGCCCTAAATGATATGTAGGGATGACGGAGAAATGCTGCCCGCCACAAATTAATACCAAGACAAGCAAAACCGATGAATGTTGCCCCCTTTATTTCAGGGGCATCCCACCAATCGTAGAAATTACCATAGACGCAGATAAAAGTAAAACAGAACATGAAACCGGCCCATAACATCGCGCCAATCCAGTCAATGCCTAGTAAAGGAACAAACATCGGTCCGCGCACAGGTTTCACGAACACCATCACCAACAGTATCATCAAGGTGAGTAACCCGGTCATAATCCAATGCATGTACTCCCATTGCGAGAAAAAAGCCGTATAAACAGTGGCTATACCGCTCAGCTGTATCACACTGTCCACTATTATATAAACATAACAAAAAAATATCGCCATATCACGTACCGGAGTCAACCATAATTGTATGACCGAGTTACAAGCCAATGTAGCCTGCATCCTGAACCATCCCGCCACAAAACAGGTGGCGACAAGCAAAGGTATATTTGCCGTATAGGCACATACTGCATTGGCAATTATCAAAACAATGCCTGAGGTGATCAACTGAGTCCGGGTAGAGAAACGGAACTTTATACGGAACATGATTGCAAAATTGACAGCCATACCTATCAGCGAAGCATAGCCCGCCATAAGGATATCCTCCTTTATCAACGCCTTGGTGCCCACCATTTCAGATACAGCAGCAAGATAAACCCCGCTTGAAAACTGGATAATCAGCACAAACAAGACAAACAGATACGGCTTTAACCGTCGCGGAACAAAATCGGGAACATCCGGAATGTCGAACGGCCCCTGTGGAGTATGCCAACCTGCCATATCAGTACTTCACGCTACATTCCACGTTCATACCTGTACGGAGCTGTGCCAACTCCTCCGGTTTGTTACCCTCTGCGAACTCAATCCTTACCGGTATCCGCTGACGGACTTTCACAAAGTTTCCGGCTGAATTGTCCTGCGGAATCAGTGAAAGCGAAGCTCCGGTCGCCGTAGATACAGACTGGACAACTCCACTGAAAATGACATCCGGAATGGCATCCACCCTTATTTCGACCTTGCTTCCGGGAACGATGTGACAAAGCTGGGTTTCCTTATAATTGGCGGCAACCCACACATCACCCGAGTCAATAACATCAAGCAGTGTCTGCCCCGGCTGCACAAGTTGTCCAACCTGTATCCCCTTACGTGAGGTATAACCATCACAGGGAGCCACAATGACGGTATAACTGAGATTAAGTTCTGCCATTTCAAGAAGAGTTTTAGCAAGTTCTATTCCCGCTTCCGACTGCGACATACGCTGTCGGTTGACATCGACAACCGATGATTCTGCCGAATGTTTCCGGACAAGCATTTCGTAGCGGGCTTTCTTTGCTTCATAATCCGTTTTTGCCCCATCATACTGTTGACGCGTAACGGCATCCTGCGCCAATAGTTTTTCATACCGGGCTAAATCTGCTGCCGCATTATCCATCAGCACTTTTGCCTCTGCTGCTGATGACTCGCTGACAGCAACATTTGCCGAAGCCGACACCACAGACCTGCCGGCAACACCACGGCCTGCAAGCGCATTCTGGTAATCAGCGTTTGCGCGGGCCACATTCAGGCGCATATCGGCATCATCGATTATGACAAGCGTATCCCCCTTCCTAACCTTTTCATACTCATTAAAACGGATCTCTTTTATATAACCTTGCACACGACTATTAACAGGCACTATCTGCTGACGTACCTGCGCATTGTCTGTGAACTCCACATTACCTAAATGAATAAACTTACTGCCAACCCACAACGCTGCAGAAGTAATTACTACGGCTGTGATAATGTAAGAAAGTATTTTTTTACTACGATGTTTCATATTTTTCCAGTAGTGAATAAAAGTTTATAATAATAGTAGATAATATTTATACGGGCATTTACAAGTTGTTTCTCCGCATTCAACTTCGCGTTGGTAGCGTCAAGCATATCGGTTATCAATGCCATACCTGTTAAATACCGCGTAGAAACCGTGCGATAATTACGTTCAGCAAGTTCCGTACTTTTCTGTTGAGTTTTCAGTTCTTCATAGGCTTCCAGATAGTGTACATGGTCAGCCCTCACCGCAAGCGAGACTTTCTCATATTCGGCTCCCAGCTCTTCGATGGCCCGTTGCGTGGCAATCCGGCTTTTTGCCAGAGCTTTGTTACTTTTATATAGTGAAGAAATATTATAGCTGACCCCTACTCCGATATACCAATAACTTAAATTACGGTTGATAGGCGGTACCTCAACCAGAATTGGCCCGTCGATTGTCCAACCTGCCTGAATACCGACTTTGGGCAAACGCTCGGAACGAACAATGCGTTCTGCTTTACGGCTGATGCCAACACCGGAACGGGCAAGGCTTAACAACGGCGAATGTGCCGTAGCCTCTTGTTGCCACCAGTGTTCTCCCTGTACCGGTATAGAACGAGCAAGAATGGCTGAATCAGGAACAATAACGGTCTCTTCGGGCAAACCCGCTGTTTTCACAAGATTGGTATTGAGAATATCAAGAGTATTGTTTATCCTGACAAGCTGTAATTCAAGATCCGACACCAAGAGTTCATAGCGTATGATGTCATTTTGAAGGACTGTACCCTGTTCATGTCGTGCCAGCATTTTTTCCAACACGTTTTTGGCTGCAAATAAATTACTTTCCATGACCCGCCTCAAATTGCCATACTTATAAATATCAAGATAAAACCCTGTAAGTTGGAAACGGATATTATCACGCTGAAAGTCGGTTGCATACCGTGAGGCCGTTGATTTCAGTTCGGCAAGCTCTATGCCACTTGTCACAGCCCCTCCTGTATAAACCGGTTGGATGACATTTAACGACAACCCATTTCCAAAATGTGGTATGGAAGCTTTCCGGTAGCCGCTAAAATCGCGCTTGGTTGTAAAGCCATCACCAATGTAACTGGCCGACAACGAAGCACTGATATCCGGCAGACGGTCTGTACGGGCAACGCTTGCTGCACATCCGGCCTCAGCCTGCGCTGTAAATACAGGCCGAAGCTGTGCACTATTGGTTTCGGCCGTCTCGAATATTTGTTCCAAGGTAATTACCGACTGGGCATAAGAGCGCACCCCTCCGCCCAACAGGGTGGCAGAAAGCAACCCCGTGAGCAATCGAAGATTGTTCATAAAAAATCTATTTATAAAATGTAACTTGATTATTTTGCCAGTCGGAATATCCAACTGGACTTAACTCGCTGATTTAGGAGCCATAAACCGAAGCTGTACTCTTCCAGTTCTCCAGATATCCCCAATTCCTCACAGGGATATCAGCAGTTACAATACGCTTATTCTTTATAATCATACAAAAGCAACTCTTTGTGAATTGCGTTGCGAAATTACGAAAAAAATACTGATTCGATCATCCTGTCGCCTAAATATTTTTATAGCTTCCCCCGTTACGCTACACATAAAATAAGGGAGGGGAAACATCATCCGTTTGGCCATTTCCTCCCAACACTTCATACTTTTCCAGCCATACTTGTATTCCAAAATAAATAAGTAACCAAAAAACTTTTCTACAAACCCATATCACGGGAAGCCATCCCCCTTTTATAAACTCATTACTTGGGAAGTCCTGTTTTGTCCCACATTTCCAAAGTTTTTCGTAAGTTTGTACAGTGAAAAATATTATCCACACCATAACGTCCACCTATCCCGTATCGGACGAGGCACTCGCGGCTTTCCAAGCGCTCCTCGTCCCCTGCCGCTTTGCCAAACGCGAACAAATCGTAAGAGTGGGCGGATGTTGCCGTTCCGTCTACTTCATTGAACAGGGCATGACACGCCACTACTGGATAGTTGACGGTTCGGAAATAACCACCTCTTTCTCTGTCGAGGGCGGTGCGCTGTTCAGCATGGACGAGGTGTACTACAACCGTCCCAGCGAAGAGTTTATCGAAGCCATTGAGGACGTTACGGCCTATCGCATCAGCATAGCCAACCTGAACCACCTGTACGAAACCTATCTGGACTGGGCCAACTGGGGACGCGTTGTCCATCAAAACGAGTATCGCCGGCTTCACCGTTCGCACAAAGAGCTTATCACCCTGTCGGCCCGCGAGCGTTACGAAGCCTTTGTCAGGCAGTTTCCCGAGGTGATGCGCCGCGCCAACCTGGGCTACATCGCCTCGTATCTGGGCATCACACGCTCCACGCTAAGCCGGCTAAGGGGACAGAAATGAGCATTTGTTTTTGACATAGGACAATTATTTATCGGGGCAAACAGCGTAACTTTGTGCGTTGAAACAAATTAACCCTACTAAAACCACCGATTATGCAAAACATCTCATCGGCAGCCTATGCCGATACCAAGCCCCACTATGAGCTGCTCGACGGACTGAGAGGCGTAGCGGCGCTCCTTGTGATCTGGTACCACGTTTTCGAAGGCTTTGCTTTCGCAGGCGGGGGCACGATCGAACTCATCAATCACGGCTACCTGGCCGTCGACTTCTTTTTCATTCTCTCGGGTTTTGTCATTGCCTATGCCTACGATGACCGTTGGGCCAAGCAGACCCTTACACTGAAAAGTTTCTTCAAACGACGCCTCATCCGCCTACACCCCATGGTGGTGATGGGGGCGGTGATCGGGCTTGTCACTTACCTGATACAAGGCAGCGTCATGTGGGACGGTACACACGTGGCCACCTCGATGGTGATGCTGTCACTGCTTTGCGCCATGTTCTTCATACCTGCCGTTCCGGGTGCTGGTTACGATGTGCGCGGCAACGGCGAGATGTTTCCGCTGAACGGACCTGCCTGGTCACTCTTCTTCGAGTACATCGGCAACATGCTGTATGCGCTGTTCGTACACCGTCTGTCGAACAAGGGACTGGCCGTACTGGTAGCCGTGCTGGGCATCACGTCTGTATGGTTCACCACCACCGATGTGTCGGGCTACGGCATGTTCGGAGTAGGATGGACGCTTGATGCGGTGAATTTCTTCGGCGGCTTTATCCGCATGATGTTCCCCTTCACCATGGGTATGCTCATCCAGCGCAACTTCAAGCCCATGAAGATACGCGGCGCATTCTGGTTGTGCGCAGCGATACTGGTAGCCCTCTTCCATGTACCGTTTATTCCCGGTAACGATGTGATTTGCCTGAACGGACTTTACGAGGCGTGCTGCATAGCCCTTGTCTTTCCGTTGCTCATCTGGATGGCCGCTTCGGGCGCAACAACCGACATTTACTCCACAAAAGTATGTAAATTCCTGGGTGACATCTCGTTCCCGGTCTATATTGTACACTACCCGCTGATGTACCTGTTCTACGCATGGCTCATCGACAAGAAACTGTACACCCTGGCCGAAACATGGCCGGTGGCTCTGGCCGTATGCGCAGCCAGCGTACTACTGGCTTATGCCTGCCTCAAGCTCTACGACGAGCCGGTGCGCAAGTGGCTCACCAAACGGTTCAACTAACCCATACCGGCCGTACACTCTTTCACGGATTTATACCGTACAGGCTATCAGAAACTGCATGACGATGATTTCTGATAGCCTGTATATTTTTAACGGACATACCTGTTCCGAAAAACGGACTGCGCTTCTGGTTGTAAAAAGAAGCGCAGTCCGTACAAACAACCTACCAGCCCTGCCAAGCCAAACAAATAGGGTCCGTTTCCCCAAACAAGGAACGGACCCTACTTTTTCATCATAGCCACTGACAGGCGGATGCGATTACCTCACCTCTACCTTCTGACCACCTATAATATAAATACCGGCCGGCAACGAACGCAAAGCGCGTGCCTTAGTGGTGTTACGCATCAGCAGCTTACCATCCATGCCATACACATTGACCGGTGCATCGGCTGCGGAAACGCCAGGCAGCTCAATGCCCGTCATCACCTGCTCCTTGCAGTCCAAAAAAGCCTGATAGGCCGCTTGCAACGCATCAATCGCCTTGCGTGTAACACCCTCGTTCAAGTATTCGGCATCGGCCTTGTCGAGCGCATCCTTCAGTGCAGCACAAACCTGCTGCATGTCGGCACGCGCGCCCAGGCAATCCGGATCAAGCTCCATAGCCTCGTAAAGTTTCAGTTCAGCCATGCGGAACGGATAGTAACCATTCAGTTGCGTGCCGCCTTCCGCCCCATAATTGTTCACCGTGTGATTGATAACCAGACGTAAATAGCGATAACCCTTTTCGTGATTGGTAGCTACGGGAACGGAGGTATAGAGCGTATCGGTTTTTGCCACCGGCAGTCCATAGTCAATGCGAGTCAGGTCTATCCAAGGGCCTTCCTTGGACAATGCGCCTTGCACCGTGATCATGTCGGGACGCTGGTCTCCGTTCTCCAGACAAGGCACCAGGCTGAATCCGAAATTATCCAACGACTTACGTGCATCAATCTGGATATAAGGAGTCTCCATCGGACCATCTCCACTGCAAACAGACTGGTAATAAGTTGTATAATCGCCATCTATCATGTCTTTGTAGGCATAGAATTTCTCGGCTTCGCTACCCGTTACTTGTGACAGGCGCAAGGTTACTTCCGACAACGGTTTATAGCGGTTGGCCTCTTTCCACGCCATTCCGGCCACAGGTTTAAGCGCCAGGTAATCCTTGTTCAACGCCTCCTGTTCAGCCTTCTCACTCAGCAATGCCTCCAATTCTGCACCCTCAACCGGTTGCACATACCAGGACGATCCCGATCCGGGATACCCCTTCCAGTTAATGATGTTGCCGCCCGTACCGGCTCCTTCACGATGCCCCTCCGTATGG
>CABSGW010000062.1 GCA_902477365.1 uncultured Prevotellaceae bacterium | reverse complement strand
CATACCCCAATGGTCTTCTTTTTATTTTCGAGTGCAAATTTAAAGAGTCTTTTTGATTTAGCCAAATAAATCATTGTTTTTTTTACGGCTCCATACTCACTTAAATTCTATACATTCTTTTTCATCGACTTAAAAAGGCTTTTTACCTAAAAAGCCATAAAAAGGAATATATTTGATATTCCCCCAGTTACGCTATCACGGAAAACAGCTATCTTTGCATTAGTAATTTGGTTAAGAACTAACTATGAACAAAGAAGCAAAAGATTTAATACAAGAAATAGTCAAAGGAATACAAGAAAAAAAAGGAAAACGCATTGTCATTGCAGATTTAAAGCACATTCATACTAGCGTATGTGACTATCTAATCATTTGCCAAGGGAACTCTCCGTCACAAGTAGAAGCTATCGTTGAATCAGTCAGTGACTTTTCAAGAATACATGCTCATACAAAGCCTACAGGAATTAACGGACTCAAAAATGCACAATGGGTCGTAATGGACTATAGCAATATTATGGTCCATATCTTTTTGCCCGAAGAGCGGGATTTCTATGACTTAGAGCATTTATGGGCTGATGCTACTTTAACGAATATCCCCGACTTAGACTAAAAACAGATGAAATTTCATGAGTGAAAATAAACCCCAACTAAACATGCCGCGTTTTAATCTGAATTGGATTTACGCGATTATCATTGCTGTACTTGCCTTTCTCTTTTTTAAAGGGAATGGAGAGAACAGTCTTAATAAACCGGTTGATTATACTACTTTCAAGACATACGTCACAAAGGGTTATGCAGAAAAGCTTGTTGTAAACAAGGGAAATGGAACATTACATATGTACGTTAAACCCAAGCATATTCAAGATGTATTCAAAGCAGGCGTACAACAAACGGGAAAAACACCTACAATCAGCACTGAATATCCGTCCGTCGATAAGATTGAGGACTTTTTAGCTGCAGAAACCCAATCCGGACATTTCAAAGGCTCTGTATCTTACGAACAAGATACAGACTACTTTTGGAACATTTTCGGTAGTATGTTCCCAATTCTTTTACTCATCGGATTTTGGATTTTTGCCATGAGACGTATGGGTGGCGGAGGTGCCAGTGGGTCAAACAACGTATTTAGTGTAGGAAAAAGTAAGGCTCGTCTCTTTGAAAAAGGGGCTGGTGGCATTCAAATCACGTTTAAAGACGTAGCCGGACAGGAAAGCGCCAAACAAGAAGTTCAAGAGATCGTTGCTTTTTTGAAGAACCCTCAGAAATACACCGAACTAGGTGGTAAGATTCCTAAAGGAGCCTTATTGGTAGGCCCTCCGGGAACCGGTAAAACCCTTTTGGCCAAAGCCGTTGCCGGAGAAGCCGAAGTACCTTTCTTTTCCATGTCAGGTTCTGATTTTGTCGAGATGTTTGTCGGTGTAGGCGCAAGCCGTGTTCGCGATCTCTTCAGACAAGCTAAGGAGAAAGCTCCCTGTATCATTTTCATTGACGAAATAGATGCAGTAGGACGTGCCCGCGGTAAGAATCCATCTATGGGAGGAAACGACGAACGAGAGAACACCCTAAACCAACTATTGACTGAGATGGACGGTTTCGGAACAAACAGTGGTGTTATTATCCTGGCAGCGACCAACCGGGTAGACATCCTTGATAAAGCCTTGTTACGCGCAGGACGTTTTGACCGTCAAATTTATGTGGATTTACCCGATTTGACAGAACGCAAAGCGATATTCGGCGTACATTTAAGGCCTCTCAAGCTCGATGATACGGTAGACGTTGACCTATTGGCACGTCAAACACCAGGCTTTTCGGGTGCAGACATCGCAAATGTATGTAACGAAGCCGCACTCATCGCTGCACGCCAAAACAAAACAGCGGTAGGCAAACAAGATTTCCTTGATGCTGTGGACCGAATTATTGGCGGCCTGGAGAAGAAGACTAAGGTAATGACACAAAAGGAGAAAAGAACCATTGCCCTACACGAAGCTGGACACGCTACCATTTCTTGGTTCCTGGAACATGCGAATCCACTTATCAAAGTAACGATTGTTCCTCGTGGACGTGCTTTAGGAGCAGCCTGGTATCTGCCTGAAGAGCGGAACATCACAACCAAAGAACAAATGTTGGACGAATTGTGTGCTACCCTCGGAGGCCGTGCGGCCGAAGAACTCTTTACCGGCCATATCTCCTCCGGAGCGCTCAACGACCTTGAAACAGTTACCAAACGAGCCTACGGAATGGTTGCCTATCTGGGAATGAGCGACAAGCTGTACAACTTATGCTATTACAACAATCAAGAATACTCGTTCGACAAACCTTATTCGAACAAAACTGCCGAAACCATAGACGAAGAAGTGCAACGAATCATTTCCGAACAATATGAGCGTGCAAAAGCCCTTCTCACCGAACATAAGGAAGGACATCAGCAACTGGCTCAATTGTTGATGGATCGTGAAGTAATCTTTGCCGAAGATGTAGCACAAATTTTTGGAAAACGTCCTTGGACCAGTAGAGCCGAGATATTGGAAGCTGAAAACAAAAAAAATGAAGCTGAAGCAGAGCCAGAAGCTTCCATTCAAGCAGAAACAACACCCACAACCACAGAAGAAGGTATCTCCGAAAATATAGAAAAACGTGAATAATTTTGTCATTCGTACCCTTTCGGGTATTGTTTTTGTTGCAGCAATCGTTGGAGGCATCCTTTATGGACCACTCACGTTCTGCTTATTGTTTGCCGCCATAACCGTTGTCAGCACCAGAGAGTTCTATACGCTTGTCAATACGCGTGAAGACGTACAAACCAATCGGTCTGTCGGCACTGTAGCCGGTTTATACCTTTTTGCGGCCTTTGCAGCCTTCTGTACCGAGGCAACAAATTCATCCGTCTTCATCCCCTATTTGCTAATGCTTATTTATATACTCATTAGCGAACTCTACCTGAAAGCTCCCAACCCACTCAATAATTGGGTATACGCATTTGCAGGACAACTTTACGTAGCCTTGCCTTTTGCACTACTGAATGTTCTGGCATTTCAGCACAACCCACAAGTCAGCATGGCCACATTCACGCCCATTTATCCGCTGGCAATCTTCATCTTTTTGTGGGCAAACGACTCTGGAGCATACTGTGTGGGCAGTCTTTTACACCGTAAATTCCCAGCCAAACTATTTGAACGAATCTCCCCTAACAAATCGTGGATAGGCAGTATTGGAGGAGTAGCCATTGTGGTACTTGTTGCATTGGTATTGGCTCAATTCGATCACAATCTTTCTATCATAAAATGGGTGGGTTTTGGACTTGTAGTAAGCATCTTCGGTACTTGGGGTGATCTGGTTGAAAGCTTAATAAAAAGACATTTAAAGACAAAAGACAGCGGACATTTCCTACCCGGCCACGGTGGAGCGTTGGACCGGTTTGACAGCGCCCTATTAGCCATTCCCGCTACCATTCTCTATCTTTATACACTTAGAATGTTTTAAAAACATTATTCCATAAAAACGGCCCGGTTATACAATATGTATGTCCGGGCCGTTTTTATGGAATAAGATGAATTTCAATTTTGATAGCCCTCTTTCAACAAACAAACCATTTTTTCCGCAGTACGTTCTGCAGCCCCCGTTGGACCCAAAATCGCAATCATACGTTCATAGTCTGCCAACATCTGTTGACGCCGTGCACCACCTTCCAAAATATCCGTCAAGCAACGCCGTACACTATTCACGGTCATCTCTTCCGCAACCAGCTCGCACACCACCTCGCGTTCCGACACCAAATTGACAAGCGATATATAAGGCACTTTCAAAAACCAACGCCGCAGCAAAGAATAGAACCGACCAAAAGGCAAATGATAGCAAACAACTTGCGGCACCCGGAATAAGGCCGTTTCTAATGTAGCAGTCCCGGACGTTACCAAAGCCGCCTCAGCCTGCTGCAACAGTCTGTAAGTCATGCCACGTACCACCGTCACAGGCACATCGTCCAGTTCTGTTCCGCACGAAAGATATTTTTTATAAAACGAAGGATCTATATTAGGCGCACCCGCCAACACCAGCTGATATCCTTTTTCAACAATCGGCTTGGCTGCCTGACACATGATCGGTAGATTGTCTTTGATTTCCTGCTTACGGCTTCCCGCCAACAGGGCTATAATGGGACGCCCTGATACCAATCCATTAGCCTTCACGAAATTTTGAAAACTCTCTTCGTTCGAAGCACGAAAACCCTCAATCTCGTCAACCGTCGGATTGCCTACATAATGCACCGGATAATGGTGTTTCTTTTCAAAAAAATCAATCTCAAAGGGAAAGATCGAAAACATCTCATCCACATACTGACGAATCTTCTTAATACGGAACTCCTTCCATGCCCAGATTTTCGGAGAGATGTAATAATAAACCGGTATATTTGTCTTGCGATGGACATATTCTGCAATCCTCAAATTAAATCCCGGATAATCAACCAAAATAACCACATCCGGATTCCAAGCCCTAATCGCTTTTTTGCATCGCTGCATATTACGTAAAATATGAGGCAAATGCAACAACACCGTCACAAACCCCATATAGGCCATTTCTTTATAATGCTTCAGGCGCACACCCCCCACCGCACTCATCAGGTCACCACCATAGAAGTGAAACTCTGCATCCGGATCGACATTGCGCAACGCCTGCATCAGGTGAGAAGCATGCAAATCGCCACTAGCCTCCCCCACTATAAGGAAATACTTCATAATTGCCAACGTTTAAGCGTTTCGAGCAAACCGTAATGCGTCACGTCTACCTGGGTCGGAGTAATCGCTACATAACCATGTTCCAAAGCCCAAGAATCCGTATCTTCAGCCTCAGGTTCCAAATTCTCACAATCTCCTGTCAACCAATAATACTGCCCGCCATGAGGATGATCGCATGACTGATATTCCTTAATCCAACGGCTCATAGCCATCCGGCAGACACGTATACCTTCAAACGATTTTCCCAAAGGAAAATTCACATTCAAACAAGCATGTTCAGGCAATCCATTATCGATGACAGCTTGCACGATTCTCACCACATAGTCTGCCAATGGTTCAAAATCTGCATCAGGATGATGATCGCACAATGAAAACGCGATAGAAGGAATGCCTTGCAAAGTTCCTTCAAACGCCACACCCATTGTTCCCGAATAATGAGCATTGACCGATGCGTTGTTACCGTGATTCACACCTCCGATCACCACATCAGGCCTACGGGTCATCACTTGATCCAAAGCCAATTTCACACAGTCGACCGGCGTACCAGAACAAGCGCAGACCGTTAAACCAGGCCCGCGGTGTATTTCGCGATAGACCAGCGGGACAGAAGAAGTAAGGCCACACCCAGCCCCCGAACGAGGCCCGTCGGGTGCCATTACAAACAAATCGGCCACAGGGCTTAATGTTTTTATCAAGAAATCGAGCCCCTTGGCTTGTACGCCATCATCATTCGAGAGAAGAAGTAACGGTTTGTATGTCATTATGTTTCAGTTTGCTATTTCCGCAAAATTACGAAAAAAAGTTTAAACACAGCCGCGTTCGCAGAAAATTTGTATCTTTGCAAACATAATGGCGAAAACGATCGAGTATGGGTAAAATCATTGCGTTAGCAAACCAAAAAGGCGGTGTAGGCAAAACAACTACATCCATGAACTTGGCAGCTTCACTGGCAACACTTGAGAAAAAAGTTTTACTGGTTGATGCCGACCCACAAGCAAACTCATCTTCCGGATTGGGCGTAGATTTAAACCAGATAGATTGTTCGATATACGAGTGTCTTATCAATCAGACCGATGTCAGAGCAGCGCTTTATACAACCGATATTGAAGGATTAGACATCCTGCCTTCACACATAGATTTGGTGGGCGCGGAAATAGAAATGCTCAATCTGCCCGATCGGGAGAAAGTGATAAAAAATATGTTGGCGCCCCTTCATGATGAATATGACTATATTCTGATAGACTGTTCACCTTCACTCGGACTCATCACTGTCAACGCATTAACGGCAGCCAATTCGGTGATTATTCCCGTACAGTGCGAATACTTTGCCCTTGAGGGAATCAGTAAGCTATTGAACACGATTAAAATCATCAAGAAAAAACTGAACCCCGAACTTGAAATTGAGGGCTTCTTACTCACTATGTATGACAGTCGTTTACGTTTGGCAAACCAAATCTATGATGAGGTAAAACGTCACTTCCAGGAACTGGTATTCAAGACAGTAATTCAGCGTAACGTAAAACTAAGCGAAGCCCCAAGTCATGGTGTCCCTGTTATATTGTATGATGCAGCTTCAGCTGGCGCTAAAAACCACCTTTCGTTAGCCAAAGAAATCATCAATAAGAACGAATAAGTTTCCCGATTCCATGGCGGTACACAAAAAATATAGTGCATTAGGACGCGGATTGGACGCACTCATTTCAACAGAAGGAGTACGTGCTCAAGGATCTTCATCTATCAATGAAGTGCCTATCAGCCAAATTGTAGCAAACCCTAATCAACCTCGACGTGAATTTGATGAAGAGTCATTGCATGAATTAGCCGACTCCATTCGTGAAATTGGTATCATTCAACCAATCTCCTTGCGGAAGATGGACAATGGTACTTACCAGATCATTGCCGGTGAACGGCGTTGGAGGGCTTCGCAGATAGCTGGACTTTATGCCATTCCTGCCTATATCCGTACTGCTGACGACGAGAATATGATGCAAATGGCGCTGGTAGAAAACATCCAGCGCGAGGATCTGAACGCCATCGAAATTGCATTGGCCTATCAAAACTTAATAGAACAATACAACCTGACTCAGGATCAGTTAAGCGAAAAAGTTGGAAAGAAACGTACTACAATCGCCAATTTTTTGCGTCTGCTCAAGCTTCCGGCTTTGGTGCAAGTAGCATTACAAAACAAACAAATAGACCAAGGGCACGCACGCGCACTCTTATCGTTGAATAGTCCGGCCATGCAAGTAAAGCTTTTTCACGAGATTCAAAAAGAGGGATACTCTGTCCGTCAAGTAGAAGAGATGGTCAAAGCACTCAATGCCGGCGAAAGCATCAAAAGTGGAAAAAAGAAATTAAGCAACGGAGGCCCGCTTCTTCCCGAAGAATTCAAACTATTAAAACAACGCCTTTCTGATTTCTTCCAGTCTAAAGTACAAATGACTTGTACCAACCAGGGAAAAGGGAAAATCAGCATTCCTTTTCAAAATGAAGAAGAATTGGAACGTATCATCAGCTTATTCGATAAAATGAAAGGATGAAGGTTGCGAATATAACAATCAGCTTGCTGCTTGTTCTCTTCGGCCAAATATTCTTCACCGAAGGGGCCACGGCCTTTGCGCAATCGTACCTCTCTTTCTATCCGACAGATACTTTAACTACGCACTCAGCGGTTTCAGGGAATATTGCAATAGACTCGTTGAAACAGGTGCATGCTGACAGTATTGCTCATCAGAACGATTCATTACTGAAAGCGCAAAGCGAGCATGCTGACACCTCAAAACTTAAAACGCCCCTTATTGCGACAGAACAACCGGCTGATCTCTTGCCAAAGCCCAAATTCGTGCCCGACCCCAAACGTGCACTCTGGCTTTCGTTGGTTCTTCCTGGAGCCGGACAAATATACAATCGTAAATACTGGAAATTACCCATTATCTATGGTGGTTTCGTGGGATGTACCTATGCGCTATTATGGAATCAACAAATGTACAAGGACTACTCACAAGCCTATTTGGACATCATGGACGATGATCCCAAGACAGACAGTTATCAAGACATGCTTCCCCCCGGATATGACATCACGGGTAAGGAAGACCAGTTCAAACGTATTTTCAAGAACAAGAAGAATTACTATCGCAAATACCGCGATCTCAGTGCATTCTGTTTCATCGGTGTCTATATTCTCTCAGTCATCGATGCATACGTCGATGCACAACTTTCGGTCTTCGACATATCACGCGACCTCAGTATGAAAGTAGAACCGGCAGTTATCAATCAGACAAATGGTATTCACCGTAACAATGCACTGGGCCTACAGTGCAGTTTTAACTTTTAATACAAGCACATGAAAAAAATAACCATCATACTCTTTAGCCTATTCGTCAGTACATCCATGGCATTTGCCCAAAAGGATATCACCATACATGACGATAAGACCGGACGCGACGAAGTAATTGAGTTACCGGAAGGAATGAGCTACAACCTAGACAGCCTGCTCACCGAATGGAATGCAAAAAAATATTTAGTGCCCGATCCTGACTGCGAAATGAGTGATGTTAATCCATTTTTCGAAGACTCTGTTTATATTGATCGCCTACGCCGTATTCCGTCTGTAATGGAAATGCCACACAATGCCGTTGTACAAAAGTTCATCGACCAATACAGCGGAAAGCTGCGCCATTCAGTATCCTATATGCTTGGTGCATGTAACTTCTTCATTCCTCTTTTTGAGGAAGCCCTTGACCGCTACGGTCTTCCACTGGAACTTCGCTACCTGCCTGTCATCGAATCAGCCCTCGACCCACGGGCTACCAGTCATGCCGGTGCTGTCGGCTTGTGGCAGTTCATGTTGCCCACAGGCAAGCGTTACGGACTGGAAGTAAACAGCCTGATAGACGAAAGACGCTGTCCCATCAAATCGACCGATGCCGCCGCCCGTTACCTGAAAGACTTATACCAGATTTTTGGCGACTGGAACTTAGTGATTGCCGCATACAACTGTGGACCAAACAATGTAAACAAAGCCATTCACCGCGCAGGTGGTTCGAAAGACTATTGGGTGATTTATCCCTACCTGCCACGCGAAACTCGCGGCTACGTACCGGCTTTTATTGCGGCTAACTACATCATGAACTATTATTGCGAACACAACATTTGTCCCATGAAAACCCGGATGCCCGATGCCAGTGACACGATCATGGTAAACCGGAACATCCACTTTGACCAAATTGCAGCGGTATGCGAAGTCAATCGCGAAGAATTGCGCGCACTCAATCCGCAATATCGCACCGATTTGGTTCCGGGAGATGTCAAGCCTTGCATTCTGCGCCTTCCGCATGCAGCAGTCGGCACATTTATTGATGCAGGAGATTCCATCTTCAACTATAAGGCTGATGAACTTTTCACCAAACGGAGCGTTGTCTTTGTTGACGAAAACCAGACCTCAAAGCCTACGGTTTCGCGCACCCAAAGCAGTCGTAGTACAACCCAAGGACGGAAAACCATCACCATCCGACAAGGACAAACACTTTCCGACATAGCCAAACGTTATGGTACAACAGTAACCAAATTAAAAAGACTGAACGGACTAAAAAATAACAATATACGTGCCGGAAAGAAACTGCGTGTTAAATAACCCATTGTCTAATACCTAAAACAAGGAGTATCGATGGAGCAAACACTGACACCCAAGGAATTGGAAGATGAGAGACTCATCAATGCTGCATTCCAGAAACTACTAGATACTTACCTGGCTTCGAATCACCGCAAAAAGGTAAGTGTCATTACCAAGGCATTCAACTTTGCCAAGCAGGCTCACAAAGGTGTCCGCCGCCTATCGGGCGAGCCCTATATTCTGCACCCTATCGCCGTGGCACAGATTGCCTGCGAAGAAATCGGTTTAGGCTCAACCTCCATTTGCGCAGCACTGTTACACGATGTCGAAGAAGACACCGACTACACCAATGAGGACATCGAAAACCTGTTTGGCCCTAAAGTAGCCAACATCGTAGAAGGACTCACAAAGATTGCGGGAGGTATCTTTGGCGACCGTGCTTCGCTGCAAGCCGAGACATTCAAAAAACTTCTGTTGACAATGAGTGATGACATCCGTGTAATCCTCATTAAGATATCCGACCGCCTGCACAACATGCGTACGCTGAGCAGCATGTTGCCCAGCAAACAATACAAAATTGCAGGGGAAACCCTTTATATTTACGCCCCACTGGCCGACAGGCTGGGACTAAACCGGATCAAGACGGAACTGGAAGACCTGAGCTTCCGGTACGAACACCCGCAAGAATATAACATCATACAGGAAAAGCTGGCGTCTACACAGGCCGAGCGCGATGTTATCTTTGACGAATTCACCCCTCCCATCCGCGAGAAGCTGGACCGGATGGGTCTGCAATACCGCATCACGGCACGCATCAAAAGCCCTTATTCCATTTGGTCGAAGATGCAAAAAAAGCATGTGTCGTTTGAAGAGGTCTATGACATTCTGGCCATCCGTATTGTTTTCACGCCCAACAAGCCCGAAGAGGAAATCAACGAATGCTTCAACATTTATGTCGCACTCAGCCAATTGTACAAAGCCCATCCCGACCGATTGCGAGACTGGTTAAGCCATCCTAAAGGAAACGGCTATCAGGCACTTCATGTCACCTTGATGAGCCCCCGAGGCGAATGGATCGAGGTGCAGATACGCTCCGACCGCATGGACGAGGTTGCCGAACAGGGATTTGCAGCCCATTGGAAATACAAAGATCAAAACACGACTACCAGTGATGGCGAATTGGGTAAATGGTTGCACACCATCAAAGAGATTCTGGATGATCCGCAACCCGATACACTCGACTTCCTCGATACCATCAAACTAAACCTGTTTGCCGACGAGATACTGGTATTCACACCTAAGGGCGAAATAAAGACCATGCCGGCCAACGCTACTGTGCTCGATTTTGCATTCAGCATACACTCTTTCCTGGGAAGCCACTGCATTGGGGCGAAGGTGAACCACAAACTTGTTCCGCTCAGCTATCGGTTGGCAAGCGGTGACCAGGTCGAGATTCTGACATCGCGCTCACAGCATGTGCAACGCGAATGGATAGATTTTGTAACCACCGCCAAGGCTAAAGGGAAAATACAAGCGATACTACGCCGTGCAGACCGCGAAAAACAGCGGGAAGGCGAACGCACATTACAAGAATTCCTTGGTAAAAAAGAGATAGAACTGAACAGTTCCAACATTGAGAAACTCTGCAAGCTACATAACTTCTCCACCCGTGAGGAACTGTTCCTAGCAATCGGTGAGAAGAACATCACACCGGGAGACGCCGACATCAACCTGCTTCGCGGACGACAAAGCACATCCGTGTGGCGTAAGTTCATTCCGTTCATCAACGAGAAGAACCCCACATATAATCCCGAAAAAGAGAAGCAAGCTTACGTAAAAGGAATTGACCGTAAAAAAATCTTCACACTCACTGAAGATACACTGACCAAATGTCAACTGGCAACATGCTGCCATCCTATTCCGGGTGATGACTCGTTGGGATACATTGATCCTAAAAACAACCTCATCATCCACAAGCGCAACTGCGAGGAAGCTACAAAACTCAAAAGTCAATACGGAAACCGCATCATTGCCACCGACTGGCAAATGCACCGTACCCAATACTTTCCTGCCACGATCTATGTCAAGGGAATCGATATTCAGGGTATGCTCTTCCAACTGGCCGACACTATTTATAAAACACTAAATTTTGACATCAAAAAACTGACACTCGAAACAAACGATGGGATATTCGAAGCGACCATCCTTATCAATGTACACGACACAGACGATGTAAAGAACATCTGCAATGCACTGAAAGAAATCAAGAACATCACCAAGGCTGTGCGCATAGAATAAGTAAGGGAGTTGTTCTTGCAACCGCTCTTCTTACCTCTTTTTCGTCCGTTGCATCGCCTATCGATGTAGCGGACATTTTACATTCACACTAAATTCATTTATTCAATGCC
>CABSGW010000061.1 GCA_902477365.1 uncultured Prevotellaceae bacterium | reverse complement strand
CTTCCGATCTCCAGTGATCGGTATCGCACGATGAAGAAAAAAGGATATTCGGAGGAGGAAATAAAAGCCGCCTTTAACCGTAAAGAGCCTATGACTATCTTTACGTATCACGGCGAGGTGGATACGGTGATGACACCGATGGATTCCATTCGTTATTACAAGGGATTCTTGCGCTCCGGCTTCATGACAATGAACCCATTGAACGGACATGTGAAAAGCTATGTAGGCGGCTTGGATTATACGCATTTCCAATATGATATGTGTATGGGAGGACGTCGGCAGGTGGGTTCTACCATTAAACCTTTCCTTTATGCGTTGGCCATGGAAAACGGTTATTCACCCTGTGACGAAGCTCCTAATGTGCAACAAACTTATCAGGTTGGAAATAAGAGCTGGACTCCACGTAATGGTAGTCGTTCACGGTATGGAGAGATGGTTACACTGAAATGGGGACTCTCGCAGTCCAACAACTGGATTTCGGCTTATTTGATGAGTAAATTGAATCCTTCGGCTCTGGTACGTCTGATTCATAGTTTTGGTGTACTGAATCAGGATATAGTTCCGTCTATGTCGTTATGCTTAGGACCATGCGATATTTCAGTAGGCGAAATGGCCAGTGCTTATACGGCTTTTGTCAATAGAGGTATTCGCTGTGCACCGCTTTTCGTGACGCGTATTGAGGATAATAGCGGCAATGTGTTGGCAGAGTTTCAGCCTCGTATGAACGAGGTGATTAGCGAAGAGAGTTCGTATAAAATGTTGGAGATGTTGCAGGCCGTGATTGATGGTGGAACTGGTGGACGTATTCGTTTCCGTTACCACCTGACAGCACCGATGGGTGGAAAAACTGGTACCACCAATAACAACTCGGATGGATGGTTTGTGGGGGTAACACCTCATCTGGTAGGTGCATGCTGGGTGGGAGGAGAAGATCCGGACATTCATTTTGACAGTATGGCAAATGGCCAGGGGGCTTCTTCGGCTTTACCTATATGGGCTTATTTTATGAAAAAAATCTATGCGGACCAGGCTTTGGGCTATTCGCAAACCGATAAATTTGATATACCCGACTCGTTTGATGCATGTAACTCACCGTTTGACGGAGACATCATAGATGTGACGGAAGGGGGAATAGATGAACTTTTTGAATAGAATAAGACAATGAAGTATATAGGAATTATACCGGCACGGTATGCGTCGACCCGTTTCCCGGGTAAGCCTTTGGCTATGTTGGGTGGAAAGCCCATTATCCAACATGTGTATGAACAGGTCGTGAATGCTTTTGATGAAACGGTTGTAGCAACAGATGATGAACGCATAGCCTGTTGTGTAAAATCCTTTGGAGGAGAAGTGGTGATGACTGGTACGCATCATCGCAGTGGGACGGATCGGTGTTATGAAGCATATACCAAACTGGGACAAACGTATGACGTGGTTGTAAATGTGCAGGGAGATGAGCCTTTTATTCAGCCAGAACAGCTTGAAAGTATCAAAGCTTGTTTCCTTAAGGACGAAACTACGCAAATAGCTACGTTGGTAAAAGCTTTTTCGCCTAGTGACGGGCTTGCAGCGCTGCAAAATCCCAATACGCCTAAGGTTGTGGTAGATGAACAGATGCATGCACTTTACTTCAGTCGTTCGGTCATACCCTATATACGTAACAAGCGTCCGGAAGAATGGTTGGAGAGTCATCGTTTTTATAAACACATTGGTTTGTACGCTTATCGGGCTGATGTATTGCAGCAGATCACATCCATGACTCCATCGGCATTGGAGGTTGCCGAATCGTTAGAACAGTTGAGATGGTTGGAGAATGGTTTGGTTATCAGTGTAGGGGAAACAACCATTGAAACCATCGGTATTGACACTCCGGAAGACCTGCAACGTGCCGAATTGTTTTTAAAAAGAAACCATTAAAACCTGTAAAAGTCTTGTCGTTTAAGTGGATTTATTCTATTTTTGAGCGTCATTAAACATCCTGATTATAATAAGAAAGAAGATTTCATGATTAAAAAAATCACCATATTAGTTTCATTCTTGGTTTGTATATGTTCGTTAGAAGCTGCGGCACAAAAGTTGAAAATAGGGAGTTATACCTTTAAAGATGGTTCGGAATATAGCGGGGAAATGTCCGGTGGAAAACCACATGGAAAGGGAAAGACCGTGTTCAAAAACGGTGATATGTATGAAGGCGAATATGTGAAAGGTAAACGGCAAGGTCATGGCATCTATGCGTTTACGGACGGAGAAAAATACGAGGGCCAGTGGTTTCAGGATCAACAGCACGGAAGAGGTACCTATTATTTTATGAATAATAACAGGTATGAAGGGCTCTGGTTTAGAGACTATCAGCAGGGAGAAGGTACAATGTACTATTATAACGGAGATGTGTATAAGGGAAACTGGAAAGAAGATAAACGCGATGGGAAAGGCACTTATCAATATGCGAATGGAACATATTATAAGGGAGATTGGAAAGGGGATATGAAAAGCGGACGAGGAGTGTTTGATTGGAATGACGGTTCTCGGTATGAAGGGGAGTGGGCCAACAATCAACGTAACGGACGAGGTACTTTCCAATATGCGGATGGAGACAGTTATACCGGTACATGGAAAGATGATTTCCAGAATGGTAAGGGTATTTATAAGTTCCGTAACGGCGATGTATATGAAGGTGAATATGTACAGGGTGAACGTACAGGAGAGGGCGTATTCTCTTTTGCCAACGGAAACAAGTATGTAGGACATTTCTTGAATGGTGAACAGGACGGAACGGGTGTGTACACGTGGAAAAACAGGGCTGTGTACGAAGGACAATGGAAGAAGAACCAGCGTAGCGGCCGTGGTAAATATACGTGGAAAAGCGGAGATGTGTATGAAGGAGAGTGGGCCAACGGAGAGATGAACGGAGAAGGCGTGTTGCGTCTGGTTTCCGGAGAAAAGTTTAAAGGCTCTTTCAAGAATGGTAAGAAGAATGGCAAAGGTATTGAAGAGGGAAAAGACGGGAAACGTTTTGAAGGATCATATAAAGATGGTGTAAAGGACGGACCGTTTGTGGAAAAAGACCGTAACGGCAATGTTGTCCGGCGTGGTGCTTATAGAAACGGTGCTATTGTGAATCAGTAGTTATTAAAACTTTTAATAATCGGTTATCATGGGAACAAAACAGCTTAAAAAGAAGGTATTACCGTTAGTAAAAAATGATCCTTGGCTAAAACCTTACGAAGAGGCTATTGAAGGACGTTATCAACATGCTATAAATAAAATACAAGAGTTGACTCATGGGGAACAGACTTTATCGGAGTTTGCATCGGGTTATCTTTATTTTGGCTTACACAAGGAGAACGGAGAATGGGTGTTCCGGGAGTGGGCTCCTAATGCAACGGATATTTACCTGGTGGGTGATTTTAGTGAATGGAAAGAATTGCCCAAGTATAGGCTGAAACGTGTTTCTGAAACCGGTAATTGGGAGGTAAAGTTGCCTGCAGGTACACTGAAACATGAAGACTTTTATAAGATGAAAGTGTATTGGGAAGGTGGTTGTGGAGAGCGTATCCCGGCCTGGTGTCAACGCGTGGTGCAAGATGAAACTACGAAGATATTCAGTGCGCAAGTTTGGGATCCTCAAGAAACTTATATTTTTAAGAAAAAGAGTTTTCGGCCCAATAAAGATCCTTTATTGATTTATGAGTGTCATGTCGGTATGGGACAGGATGCCGAGAAAGTGGGTACATACGATGAGTTTCGTGAGAAGGTACTGCCTCGCGTCGTAGCCGATGGATATAATTGTCTTCAAATAATGGCCATTCAAGAGCATCCGTATTATGGTAGTTTCGGTTATCATGTATCTAGTTTTTTTGCTCCTTCCAGCCGCTTCGGAACACCGGAACAATTGAAACACTTAATAGATGAGGCACATAAACAGGGGGTGGCTGTGATTATGGATTTGGTGCATAGTCATGCCGTAAAAAATGAGGTCGAGGGCTTAGGTAATTTGGCCGGAGATCCATGTCAGTATTTTTATTCGGGATCACGGCGTGAACATGCCGCTTGGGATAGTTTGTGCTTTGATTATGGTAAAAACGAAGTATTGCATTTCTTACTTTCCAATTGTAAATATTGGCAGGAGGAGTTTCGTTTTGATGGATTCCGTTTTGATGGAGTTACGTCCATGTTATATTTTAGTCATGGATTGGGTGAGTCGTTTGGCGGCTATGAGGATTACTATAACGGGCATCAGGATGATAATGCCATTTGTTATTTGACTTTGGCTAATCAGTTGATCCATGAAGTAAATCCAAAAGCAATCACAATCGCAGAAGAGGTTTCTGGTATGCCTGGCTTGGCTGCTCCGTTTAAGAAAGGAGGATATGGCTTTGACTACCGTATGGCAATGAACATACCGGACTATTGGATAAAGTTGATTAAAGAACGCAAGGATGAGGATTGGAAGCCTAGTAGCATGTGGTGGGAAGTGACCAATCGAAGGGCCGATGAACACAATATATCGTATTGTGAAAGTCATGATCAAGCGTTGGTTGGTGATAAGACAATCATATTCAGACTGATTGATGCCGATATGTATTGGCACTTCAGAAAAGGGGATGAAAATGGAGTGGTGACGCGAGGAATTGCCTTGCATAAGATGATACGTTTGTTGACAGCCTCTACGATTAATGGAGGTTACCTGAATTTCATGGGGAATGAGTTCGGACATCCGGAGTGGATTGATTTTCCGCGTGAGGGAAACGGATGGAGTCATCAATATGCACGTCGGCAGTGGAGTTTGGTAGATAATAAAGAGTTGTGTTATCATTATTTGGGAGATTTTGATCGGGAAATGATTTTGTTGATCAAATCTGTAAAAAAGATACAGAGTTATCCTCTCGTAGAAATTTGGCATAATGACGGTGACCAGATCATGGCTTATATGCGTGGTGATTTGTTGTTCGTCTTTAATTTCAATCCGACACAGAGCTTTGTCGATTATGGCTTTATGGTACCCGAAGGAGAATATAATGTCGTGTTGAATACGGATGCTAAAGAGTTTGGTGGAAACGGTTTGGCGGATGACACCGTGAAACACATGACACTATTTGACGGGTTGTTGAGTAAGGACAATAAAGGATGGCTCAAGTTATATATTCCAGCTCGTTCTGCTGTTGTGCTGAAACGGAATAGCGATCAATAGGAAGAATAAACAGATGATAGGTAATAAATCCACCATTGTGAGCAGAGTATGCGATGTGTTGTTTCTGCTGTTTGCTTTTTGCTATCTTTTTGTGATGCAACAGGATGTGTTGGCATTGAGCCAGCATGTATATTCCGGCGGAAAGACAAGCTACTCTCCTTTATGGGGAACAATCATTTTGTTGTTCGTCGCGTTTTTATTGCAAGTCGTTTGTAGGCGTTTTTTCAAACTGAAAGGTCGCTTTTATTCCTTTTCGTGGATACCTTCTGTGGTGTTTCTTTTGTTTGTCGTTAATTTGTATCCAGCTTTTACCGTCTCAAAGGGAATTGTGCTGGGAGGTATCTTGCTTGTTTTTTGCCTGTTTGCATACTTCTTTTCAAGAAATCGCTTGTTGGAAAAAGTTGAACATCGTTCCATGTTAACCTTGTTTAGCTGGAATGTGGGAACATTATTGCTTGTATGTGGTATGCTGGGAGGTTTGGGTAATACGAATGATGTGTTGCATTACGAATTGAAGGTACAGCGTCTGTTAATGAAGGGGGATACGGAGTCGGCTTTGTTGATTGCTAAGAAATCATTGAATACGAGTAGAACCTTATCGGCTTTACGCGCCTTTGCTCTTCAACAGGGACGGGAAATGGGTGAATCCTTCTTTCGTTATCCACAGCGAAGTGGGGCTGAAGGCTTATTGTTGCCGGCTGAAGATTCTGTTTGTATGTTATTGTCTCCTGTTATATTAACGCAGCATATAGACAGTGTGCCGTTGCATAAAGGTGAAGTTGTGCTGTCTTATTTGGAACGTTCATTAGAGAATGATACATGTGGAATAGATAGTTTATCTGTACGCGATTACTGGTTGACGGCATTACTCTTAGAGAAGCAACTAGATAAATTTGCCGAGGAATTGCCTAAGTATTATGTACAGGAAGACACTATAGATAGTTTACCTAAGCATTATAGAGAGGCGTTGGTATTGTATAAACATACCCGTTTACATCCTAAATGGGTGTATAATGATAATGTAGTGAATGCCAATTATGAAGACTTTGCAGCGATGCAGAAAAAGTATGTAGATGTGGTTGTTCGAAAAAACAGATTGTGGAAATACTATGGAGACACCTATTGGTGGTATTATTATTATCAAGGAATATAAAAAACATAAACAAAGCCACACAAGACTATTAAGTATCTGTGCGGCTTTGTTTGTAAGAAAGAGTGTTGTTACTTGTTTTTTAATTGTGCTTGTGCTGCTGCATAGGCTTTTTCCCAGTCTGTGTCCAAACAAAAAGGTGTCAATTCGTTTCCTTCGTTAATGTATGCATTGATAGTTTCCTTGTCGCTATCATTAAATAGAGGGTTGGAACATGATGCATCCATGAACATCAAAATTTTATTTTTCTTTTTTTCGTCAGAAAGCTTTTTATCAGAAAGAATTTCTTTGAAGAATAAAGTCAGAAATTCTGACATGTAATAAGCTTGGACATCTAAGAAGCGGTCTGTAACAGGATTCATCGTTTCGAACGCTTTTTTCCTGATGTAACGTAATCCGGTACTTTTGAACTGATTGATGCGTGTATTGGTAAAGTTACTGGTAGGCGAATTTACTATTTTATCAGCACGTTCCAAAACGCTGTTGAACACCTCTTGTGCCCAAGTGGGAGATGTTGCGGATACGGATAGGAGGATAATAAGTAATATTTGTTTCATAGACTCATTTAATTACGTTTGAGATAAAGTTTATGTGTAATACATTCCGGGTATTCATCTTCATAGTGTGATACCATGATAAGTGTTTTGCCGACTTGTGTACTGAAAGTTTGAATAATATTCCGAGCCATTGTCCGGTTTTGATTATCAAGTCCGTGAAGTGGTTCGTCTAAAATAAGTAGTTCGGGATCTTTTACAAAAGCCCTGACGAGTAATGCCAGACGTTGTTCGCCGTTTGATAAGGTAAGATAAGGGCGATCTTTTAATGCTGATATTCCAAAGAGATCCATCCACCACTCGCATTGGGCCAGTTCCCTTTGCGTGGGTTGTTTATAAAGACCGACCGAATCGTGCAGACCGCTAGCCACAATGTGTATGGTCGGTAGATTCTTTTTATAAGCCCGATACATTTCAGGGCTGACATAACCTATCCGCTTTTTAATATCCCAAATACTCTCACCAGAACCCCTTTTTTTCCCAAACAAGGCAATGTCACAGGCATATCCTTGTGGGTTATCTGCATAGACAAGGCTAAGTAATGTGGACTTGCCAGCCCCATTCTCACCGCTAAGAGCCCACTTCTCTCCGGCATTTACTGTCCAGCAAAAGTCTTTTAGGATGGTACGGTTTCCATAACTGATGTTGATGTGGTTACAATGAATGACTTCCGCACTAGTATTGTTGTTAGCTGTATGTAAACTGTGTGCTTGTAATAAACTCTCTATTGCGCCCGGCTCTTGTTTTATATAATAATTATCATCATTCTGTTTACGTGAGTCGTATTCATAGACTTTTTTATTCTTCACTTCAATTACTTTGGTAATAAATGAAGGGATATCTTCCGGACGTGACACGACTAGTATAAGCATACACAGTTGTTGGCTGGTGATATGGTGCAAGAGGACATTTACTTCATTGCGGGCCTGTTTATCTAAGCCAATGTAAGGATTATCAATAATGAGTACCCGAGGGGTTGTTTGCAATGCTTTGGCCAGTTGATAACGGCGAAGTTCTCCGCTGGATAACATAATGAGTTGTTTGTCCAACAAGGCGTCAATCTGTAATATCTCCATCAACCGTTGTTGGGTAGCTATAGTTGTGTCTTGGCGGTATGAGAGTAACTCTCTTATTGTCGGGGAATCGCTAGTGTCTCCATGATTCCAACGCTGTTGATAATAAGCTGCTCCCGACACATCGCCATAGGTATCATGGAACGTGATGTATTTGAGATTTTCAGATACCTTGTTAGACAAGGAAGGCGAAAAATCGTATTGCGGTTCTGTCTGCAGAAGCGGATGCGCACCGGTAAGTATATCAACAAGCATCGATTTACCTCCACCATTAGGACCGATAATCGCCACAGGACCATCGGATGTAATGGTTAGGTTGACAGGCTCTTGCATACGAAAGAGCGGCTGTCTTGTGACGCCGTTAGTTATTTCAATAATTTTTTGTGCACACATACTGAAGGTAAAGTCGGATTTCCTGTTTTATGTAAATGAATTTTTTCTTTGTTCTGTTTGATGTAATCACCCCAATTGGTAGCCTTGTTTCTGGAAGTAGCTGTAATGTTGCTTTGTAAGTAATGGCAATAAGCTGCGGCCAGCCCGTCTGTGGCATCCAGGTGGGGCAACAGGCTTTCTTTTTCTATTTTCAAAACCCGCCGTAAGATGTCGGCTACTTGTTCTTTACTGGCTTGTCCGTTTCCAGTAATGGCCATTTTTATTTTTAGTGGAGCATATTCCGTAATAGGGATATCTTTGCTGATGGCTGCTGCAATAGTAACCCCTTGTGCTCTACCTAACTTCAACATACTCTGGACATTCTTTCCAAAAAAAGGTGCCTCAATGGCTAATTCGTCAGGTAGGAATGATTCGATAATTCCTGTAATCCGCTCATAGATTCGTCCCAATTTTAAATAGGGGTCAGTACATTTTCTCAAGTCGATAACCCCCATAGCTTCCATGGAAGCTTTGTTCCCACAAACCTTCAGCACACCATAGCCCAATATATTTGTACCTGGGTCTATACCTAATATAATACGTTCTTTGGGAGAGGGCTTCATGAGATTGTTGAGTGGAAGTTTTATTGGCATACAAAAGTACATAATCTCAAGAATATCTTCGTTTTTTTCGATTTAAAGATTCTTATTTAAAGATTATATTGCTACATTTGCAGAGATTGTAATAGATTTGAACGATGAAAAGAATATTTTTTTCTTTATTGATGCTGCTTTGTGTAGGCGTTGTGAATGCGCAAAACAAGGCTGAAATTAAGTTTGAAAAGACCACGCATCATTTCGGAACCTTGACGGAAGAGAAACCATTAGCCACTTGTACTTTTACCTTTACAAACGTAGGAGATGCACCTTTAACCATACATCAAGCATTTGCTTCGTGTGGATGTACCGTGCCTGAATTTACACGCGACCCGATTGAACCAGGAAAAAAGGGGACGATAAAAATCACCTATAACTCACGGGGTATGCAGGGGCATTTTAAAAAAGTGATAACTATACGATCGGATGCGAAAACTTCGATGGTTCGTCTGATTGTAGAAGGTGATGTGGTAAAAAAGAAGAAAGAATAAGGTTATGAAGAATAATCACTTGGTTATTATGGCCGGAGGTGTTGGTAGCAGATTCTGGCCAATGAGTAGTGAGGAGTGTCCTAAACAATTCCTTGATGTATTGAATTGTGGTCGCACGTTGATCCAGTTGACATTGGATCGGTTTAAAGGTGTGTGTGAGCCAGAAAATACATGGGTGGTTACGGCTGAGCAGTATGCTTCAATCGTAGAGGAGCAATTGCCCGAAATTCCGAAATCAAATATTCTGAAAGAGCCTTGCAGAAGAAATACAGCTCCGTGTATCGCGTATGTGAGTTGGAAGATCAAGAAGATCAATATGAAAGCAAACATTGTTGTTACGCCGAGCGATCATATTGTGAGAGATATTAAGGGGTTTCAGGCTGCCATTAAGGATTCGATGGAGTTTACGGCTGAAACCGATTCTATCGTGACATTGGGCATTAAGCCCGACCGGCCGGAAACAGGCTATGGATACATTGAGACCGACCTGAGTTTTTCTTCGTCTCGTAGCAAAAATATTTATCGGGTTGACTCTTTTAAAGAAAAACCGGCATTGGCGTTGGCTAAGGAATATTTGAAAGCGAACAACTACTTCTGGAATTCGGGTATCTTTGTTTGGAGTGCCATGACCATTGTGAACGCTTATCGTGTGTATCAACCGGAAATGGCGAAAATCTTTGAAGACATGTTGCCCTATCTTGGTACGGATAAGGAACAGGAAGTTATTAATAAGAAGTTTGCGGAGTGTGAAAATATTTCAGTGGATTATGCAATCATGGAGAAAGCAGAAGAAATATTTGTTCATCCTACAAACTTTGGATGGAGCGATTTAGGGTCGTGGGGTTCTTTGCGGAACCAGGTAGATAAAGATCCGTATGGAAACGCTTGTTTTGGCCCGGATATTGATCTGTATGAAACGAACAACTGTATTATCCATACAACACAAGCTAAAAAAGTAGTGGTACAGGGGTTGGACGGATATATCGTTGTGGAAAAAGACGGTGTATTGATGATTTGTAAACTCTCTGAGGAGCAGAGAATAAAACTATTCCATTAAGCGCATCACGTTTAGTGACAGCTACATAGGTGGTCGGTAATGATTGTGTGCGATTTGTAGGACAGTCGTTCGCTTTTGATGAACATACCATGTGCGGGGAACGAACTGGGCAGTTCGTTGTGACGAGATGCCCAGTCGGTTTGTTAATTGTGCGGATGCAATCAGCCTGTTAGGTTACTGGAAGTTGGTGATGGACGATATTTATTAAGGAATGCTAGATTGATCAACAATATCGGAATGTATTTTCAATCGGTCTATTGTGTTTGAAGAGGAATCAACGGGGATGTTTGATTTGTTCTGTAAAGAGAATTGCATGATAGTTGTAATTCTCTTTTTTATGCAGAGATGAATAATCCTAAAAAGAAGAGAGCCTTGTCTTTCAACAAAAGCTCTCTTTTAATTTTCAATAGGTATTAGTTCCGTTGTTAAGGTAAAAAGATTGTTTTCAGGATAACAATGCAAATATCCCACCTTTTTTCCAAGCAGCCAAATAAAAAAATATGTCAGATAACATGTTTTGGCTTTTATCCTCAATTTTATTAAATAGAATGGAGTTTTAATAGAATGAAGGGGGAGTGGTTCTTGTTTTTCAGGTGTATTTTCAATGGCTACTATAATATAATTGGTTAGAATAGGGCTTATCACAAAAAGAATAAGTATTTTTACACCTCGAAAAATAAAAAGAAATACGAATGGAGGATTTAGGAAATATAGAAGTTTCAGAGAAGAGAAACCTGGATTTTATTGAACAAATCGTTGAGAATGATTTGAAGGAAGGTAAAAATGGAGGTCGACTGCAAACACGCTTCCCGCCTGAACCTAATGGCTATTTACATATAGGTCACGCAAAAGCTATCTGTGAAGACTTCGGTATTGCAGAAAAGTTTGGTGGTGTTTGTAATTTGAGATTTGACGATACTAATCCACAGAAGGAAGATACCGAATATGTTGAAGCTATAAAAGACGATATTACATGGCTTGGTTTCAAGTGGGGAAATATTTACCATGCTTCTGACTATTTTCAGCAGTTATGGGATTTTGCCGTGCGTTTGATAAAAGAAGGAAAAGCGTATATTGACGAGCAAAATAGCGAATTGATTGCTATTCAGAAGGGTACTCCCACACAGGCTGGTGTAGAAAGTCCTTATCGGAACCGTCCGATAGAAGAGAGCTTGGCTCTTTTCGAAAAGATGAACAGTGGGGAGATTGAAGAAGGTGCAATGGTATTACGGGCCAAAATAGATATGGCACATTCCAACATGCACTTTCGTGATCCTATTATTTACAGAGTTATTAATAAAGAACATCATCGTACGGGAAGCAAATGGAAAGCTTATCCCATGTACGATTTTGCCCATGGACAAAGCGATTATTTCGAGGGGGTTACGCATTCCATTTGTACGTTGGAGTTTGTACCTCATCGTCCTTTGTATGATTATTTTATAGACGAACTGAAGGAAGGAAAAGATTTATCGGACAATCGTCCGCGTCAGTATGAGTTTAACCGCTTGAAC
>CABSGW010000060.1 GCA_902477365.1 uncultured Prevotellaceae bacterium | reverse complement strand
AACCCAGGACCCCAACATTAAAAGTGTTGTGCTCTACCAGCTGAGCTAGCGAATCTGACCTCTTGCAATCATTTCTGTTTTGCGAGTGCAAAGGTAGGGTTTTATTTAATATTGGCCAAATAAATTACGCGTTTTTTTGAAGAAAAATGCGAAAAAAGGGGTTTTAAGCTGAATCTTCTTCTTTTACAATATAGCGCTTGTAATATGACATGACGAGTGTTGTTAGAGGTAACGCAATGATAAGTCCAATAAAACCAAGTAGATATCCCCATACGGATAAGGAAAGAAGGATTAGTGCAGGTGATAAGCCCATTATTTTGCCCATAATGCGGGGGGTAAGTATCAAATCTTGGATAATTTGTACAATAATGAAGACGATAAGTGCTCCACCTAAGATAATCCAAAAGTTTTCACCGGTATCGGCTGCTTTTAACAATGCCAATAAAATGGTTGGAATGAAACCGATTAACTGAAGATATGGAACAAGGTTCAGAAAACCGATAAAAAGGCCTAGTCCGATAGCCATCGGGAAGTCAATAATCAGAAACCCAATGGAAAATAGGATGCCTACACATAATGCAATGAGTGATTGGCCACGAAAATAGCTGTTCATACCATGCTCCACATCGCTTACCAGGGTGGTGACGAATGGTCTCTTGTTTTTAGGAATGAAAGATATCCATCCGGTTGCAAACTTTTCATAATCTTGTAATAGGAAGAATATGTAGAGCAATGTGATGCACGATGATACAATGCTGAATATGATGTTTGCTGTTTGATAGAAAACACTCCATATGCGTGGAGCAACTTCTCTTATCAGGTTCAGAAGGTCTTCTTGAGTGATGATACGGTTTAGGCGTATCTTCTCGATGTTATGACGAATCACCGCTTCAAAATTGGCCGGAATACTCGAATTGTTGTTTTCTTTCTCCAGATAGGCAATGATAATATCTTTTAAGTGTAGAATTTCATCAATGATCGGAGGGATGGCCAACATAAGCAGTCCGGTCAATATGGCTGCTAATAGAATCAGGGTTACAGCTGTGCTCAAGGCCCTGCTTCTTAGCCTTGCCCGATATTGAAAGAACGTAACAATGGGGTATATCAGATAGGCTATCAACCAGGCTATTGCAAAAGGAAGTAACACGCTACTTAAATAATTCAGTGCATAAACAGCTACAACGATACCCAGTGTAGCCATCATTCCCCGCACAAAGCGATCAAACGTGATTTCTTTCATAAATATAGGTGTTGGTGCAATAACTTGAGTCTTTACACACTTTGTATTTGTGTACAAAAATAGCGATAAGCTCCCGTAAATTGGAAAGATTAACGTTAAAACTGTTTGGCTGCTTGGGATTATTCCATATTTTTGCAACATGGGAGTTTTATACGTTGTACCCACGCCGGTTGGGAATTTAGAGGATATGACATTCCGTGCAATTCGTATTTTGAAAGAAGCGGATGTTATTTTAGCGGAAGATACCCGTACTTCCGGTATCTTGTTAAAGCATTTTGAAATCAAGAATCATTTGCTGTCTCATCATAAGTTTAATGAACATCGTACAGTTGAAGGATTGGTGAATCGGTTACTTGCCGGCGAAACTGTTGCATTAATTTCTGATGCCGGTACTCCTGCCATTTCCGATCCGGGGTTTCTTTTGGTACGTGAGTGTATAAAACAAGGTGTGGAGGTGCAATGTCTTCCGGGGGCTACAGCCTTTGTTCCGGCACTGGTCTCTTCCGGACTGCCGTGTGAGAAGTTTGTCTTTGAAGGTTTCTTACCTCAGAAGAAAGGACGTGCAACGCGGCTGGATAGCTTAAAAGAAGAGACAAGAACCATGATCTTCTATGAATCGCCATACCGTTTATTGAAGACATTGACTCAGTTTGCCGAGGTTTTTGGCGCTGACCGGTCGGTTTCCGTGTGTCGCGAAATTTCCAAATTGCATGAAGAGTCGGTTCGTGGTACGTTGCAAGACGTCATGGCTCATTTTACCCAACAAGAACCTAGGGGTGAAATCGTGATTGTGCTTGGGGGAGTGGAGCGTGAAAAAGAAAAGAAAGAAAATCATAAAGAAAAAGCCTTATGAAAAAAACAATGTTGTTAGTGGCTTGTGCAGCAGTGCTGTTTGCCGCATGTGATGAAAAAGGAGCAACGAACACGAAGACAACTGCCGAGCGCGATTCGTTGATGAAAGTTATAAATGAAAAGGATACCGAGTTGAATGACATTATGACGACTTTTAATGATATTCAAGAGGGTTTCCGTGAAATCAGTGAAGCTGAGGGACGTGTGAACCTGGATAAAGGAAATCCGGAGAAGTCATCTGATGATATCCGTGAAAACATCGCGTTTATCAAACGTACTATGCAATTAAACAAAGAGCGGATTGCAAAGTTACAACAGCAATTGAAAGGCAGTTCGTATAGTGCAACCAAGTTGCAGGAGACCATTGCGAATTTGACGGCTGAACTGGAACAAAAGACTTTACAGATAGACCAGCTTCAGAATGAATTGGCCAGTAAAAACATTGTCATAGCCGATCAGGGGAAAACAATTTCCTCGTTAAATGATAATGTGTCAACTCTCACCACTGAAAATGAGCGCAAGACCAAAACTGTTGAGATGCAAGACCAGCAGTTGAATACAGCATGGTATGTATTCGGAACAAAGAAAGAATTGAAAGAGCAGCGGATTCTTCAGAGTGGAGATGTCTTGAAGAGTAATACCTTTAATAAGGATTATTTCACGAAGATAGATATCCGTGTTGATAAAATGGTGAAGCTTTACTCCAAGAGCGCTAAGTTGTTGACAACCCACCCGGCGGGTTCTTATACGTTAGATAAGGATGCCAAAGGACAGTACACGTTACGCATTGTGAAACCAGAATTGTTCTGGAGCGTAAGCCGTTATTTGGTGGTTGTAGTGAAATAACCGTTTGCTCTGTTCATAGAGCTAATAACAAAAAAAGAGGCGTGAAAGATGAATTCCTTCACGCCTCCTTTGTTTGTACATTAAAGATTGATAGACGTCTTTAGCGGTAAACTGGCTGATGAACCACCGACGTGTATGGTGAATGCGCCTTTCTCCAGTACCCATTTGTTTTTCTTTGCACTGAAGAATCGGAATGTCTCTTCGTCCAATGTAAGGGTAATGACTTTACTCTCTCCTGGATTCAGCATGATTTTTTCGAAACCTTTCAACTCTTTCAGTGGGCGTTCTTCACTGCATTTTTCATCCGTCACATAGAGTTGGGCAATTTCGGCACCAGGGCGGTTGCTCGTGTTTTTCAACGTGAAAGTTACTTCAACCTGGTGACGTTTTTTGTCGGTTACTTTCGCTTGCAGGTTGCTGTATTCAAATGTGCTGTAAGACAATCCATAGCCAAAGGGATAAAGCGGTTGTTTGTTCATTTTGTCATATCCCCGATAGCCAGTGAAAATGCCTTCCCGGTAATATACTTTACGCTCTTCGCGTGTTTCGTCGTAATTGCCGCATGCCGGTGAGTCTTCCCAGCGACGCTCTATGCTGAAGGGCAGTTTGGCCGAAGGGTTCACCGTGCCGTTCAGAATCTCACCTAGGGCGCGTCCTCCCTCTTGGCCGGCATATAGGGCGTGCAATACTGCCGGAACTCGTTCGGCCCATTGTGTCATGTTGATGCCACCTCCGGCGTGTACCACGACGATGGTATTTGGATTTAGTGTGTGCAGGCGGTTAACTAAGAGATCCTGTCCATAGGGCAAGTCAAATGGGCGGTCTCTTCCTTCCAGTTCGATGGAACCGTCCAGACCAACACAGCAAACCACAACATCAGCCAATTGTGCTAACTTTTCGGCTTCGTCAAAGCGGATGTCGTTTTCGTAAGCATATCCCATGCGCATTTCGGCCGGACTACTCTTCCTGTTCTTATATTCAACTTTCACCTTTATCCGTTCGCCGGGTTTTACATTCAATGTGGCTGTCCCGAAGTGGAACGATTGCGATTGGGAGGCATCTATCACCAGTTTGTTGTTCAGCCACAACCGGTAAGCACCCTGTGCATCTGTAAAGACGCGTAACTGGTCGTTTTTCGTAGCCTCAATGTACCCTTCCCAACATACCCGGAACGATGTTGTTACACCTTCTATGCCGGGACGTTCCCACCATTCGCAGTTCAGTTGGCGTTCCACGTTTTTTTTGGCAATGGCGTCAGTGCTGTCTGTTTGATAATAAGTTACGTCTAGTCCGCGTTTTCCCTCTGCGTTTTTAAATAAAGACTCCTCGAATAACCGGCGTTTAAAGCGGTTTGAAATGCCTTCATCATAATAAACGGCAGCGTTGGGGAACGCTTGGACAATGCCGTCTAAATCGCTTTTTACATACCAAGGATTTACTTTCGAACTGCCTCCTCCACCATACACGATACCGTCGTTACGGAATACGCGGTCGCTGATAAACGGTGGATTGGCTGTCGGGCCAATGACAGCGATACGGTGTACTTTTTGTGCATCCAGGGGCAACAGGTTATTCAGGTTGCGTAACAGGATGATGCCTTCGCGGGCGGTGGCCAGTGCCGCCTGGTTGTTCTGCGGACTGTAAATAGTGAGGCTGTCAATGGTTTGCGGACGGTCGAAAAAGCCCAATTCCATACAGGCGTTGTAGATGCGGAATACTTTTTCGTCAATGAGCTGCTCGCTGATTTTACCCTCTTTAATGAGCGGAAGCAGTTTGCTGCGTATCAGGAAACTGTTACTTCCCATTTCCAAATCCAACCCATTCAGAGCTGCTTCAAGGGTGGAGTGGGTAGCTGCCCAGTCAGACATATACATACCCTTGAAATCCCATTCTTCTTTCAGAAGTTTGTTGAGGTAAGGATTTTCGGTGCAGTGCGCTCCGTTTAGCAGGTTATACCCCGACATAACGGCTTTCACTCCGGCTTTTTTTACAGCGGCCTCAAAAGGGGGCAGATAGATCTCACGAAGTGTCCGTTCGTCCGCTTCGGTACTGACGCGATAACGGTCGTATTCCTGGTCGTTACCAGCAAAGTGTTTGATAACAGGCATTACACCTTTTTCCTGCACCGACTGAATAAAAGGCACTACCAATGAGGCGGTCAGAAATGGGTCTTCTCCGAAATATTCAAAATTACGTGCTCCTTTTGAGGCACGGTAGATGTTTACTCCAGGGGCTAACATCAAGTGGATACCACGCGACCGCCATTCGCGTGCGTAAGCCTCGCCGGTGCGGCGCACCAAGTCGCGGTTCCATGAGGAGGCTAGTGAGAGGGCAGACGGGTAGGCCGTTCCTCTGCCGAAGAGTCCCCACGAGGAAACCCCCAGTGGTCCGTCAGCCATGCGGAAAGCCGGTATGCCCAACCGTTCGCAGGGATGGAGGAAGAAGTCGTTATAGCCGGAAAGAAGATCGATTTTTTCTTCCAGCGTCATGCGGCTTACCAGATCCTTTGTACGTTCTGCGGCTGGTAGAGTTTTGTTGCGGAAGGGTTCGTTTTGTGCCATGACGGGAAGGCATGCATGTGCAGCCAATAACACGGCCATGATCCATCGTGCGGCTTTTTTTGTTCGGTTTTTTGGGTCCATTTTTCTGAGATTGTAGGTTTAAGAAAGTTGTTGTTAAGGCTGTATTAGTTAGTTCCAATGAAAATAGCGCAGTTTCCAGCGTAGTTTCAGTTTGCGGAACAAGTTTAACGGTTTGGCTTTGATGCGTCCTTGGTGATGTGCTATGAAATCGTCAACGGCATCGAGTACCCGGGCCGAATTGCGGCCATCGCGATGAGGCTCGTGCATGGTGGTATAGCGGCGGATGTTGTCCATCAACGCTTGCGGGTGAGTGAGTGCTTCTTCAATGGCAGGCCCTATTTCTACGGGGTCAAGCACATCCAGCAGGAAGTCTCCGGGGTGTGTGTTCCGGAAGGTGACAACGGGTTTGTCCAACATCATGTATTCAACAATTATGCTCGAGCTGTCACACAGCATGATGTCACTTTTGCGGAAGGTGGCCAGTCCCTCGTTGATGCGGCTGAAGTTGATATTGGGATGGTCGGTAGCCAGTTGTTGGTAGTCGGCCAGTAGTTGGGGATCGTCTAATTTGGGGTGGAAGGTAATGATCCAGTCCCAAGGTTTTTGAATGGCCAGTTCCCGAATTACGGGCAACAAATCCCATGCCGATGAAATACCCTTGGTGAATGTCGGCGCATAGAGTATCGTAGGGCGTTTGCGGGGCGTTTCAGGAGGCAGGCCGGGTGCGAAGAACGAGTCGATTTTACACCAGCCGGTTTCGTAAATCTTGAAAAATCCATGTTTCTTTTCCAAGTATTTGAAGTAGGGCGTACTGCTTTCTCCTTGCGAACAATAAATGTCGAACCATCCGCGGATGGTGAAGTGGTCATCAATCTTTTCGATACGTTTTTTCATAGGGTATCCATGAAAAACTTCCACCTTCACGCCTGGAAAGAAATCGTACACCCAGTTGCCGGGGGCAAAGACGGCAATGGGGTTGAATGCATTGACTTCGTCGAAAGTATATAGACGTGTTTCGTCCGGCAATAGTTGGTCCGGACATGAGGGTTCCAAGTACCAGGCCACTTTATGCCCGCGTCGTCGTATCTCGTCTTGCAAGGGACGCAAAATGGAGTAGGCGTAGGTAAGGGACGCAAAAAACAGGTAATGTTTGGTCATCGAATCAATAGTTGAGGTCATATTTAATAATATGTCGTTTGGAAAAGCGTTTCCAGAACTTTTTACGGGCCTGCATGACCCATTGTTCGCAACGTACAGGATCTCCCCCACGTGCTTTGGCATATTCCTGCGCCAACAGACGGAATAGAGGCGGTTGTCCCCATAAGCGGGCAAAGTTGGCGCATCCGCATTCAATGCTGATGGGTTTGAACGCCATTCGGTTGGTGTCGACCAGTGAAAAATGCCACTGTCCGTCGATACGGTCAAAAAGGATGTTACCGGGTGAATAGTCCAAATGCATGATGCCGGCCGCATGCAGTCGTGCCGTAAAGCGTGCAAAAGCGGTGATTACATCCGAGCAGTGGTTGATGTCGGCATTGCCGAATTCGTAAAAACGCCGGGTGTAGGGGCATTGCAGACTGACAAAGTAGGAAGTGCTAATCAGTCCCATGCGCCTTTCTTCAATATAGGCTACGGGTTCGGGCGATTCAAAGCCGCGGGCGATGAGCTCCTGTGGATATTGGAATGCCCGCAAACCTTTGGGTGAGCGCAGGAAGGTATAGACAACACGGTTGGGAAAGGCCGGAGCACCATAACGTTTGATGTTAAGGGTGATTCCGTTTATTTGACAGGTGCGGATGCTGTTACGTCCACGGTGTATCTCTGTACCCGATTCAAAGTGGTCGGCTATGTTCATCAGGTAGCCGCGCAGGGATTCGTAAACAGGGTTGAGTATGATGTTCATGTAGGTCTTCGTTGAATGGTTTGGACTGGGCTTCTTTTTTGAACGGTCCTATGGGGACGTCCGAACGAACACGCGGGCTCAGGATGAGGTGTTGTAGTCCCGGTAAGGTAAGTTTAAGTTCAGGTAGTGAAAATTGTGCTGCTTACGTTTTGTTTCGGGCGGCAACTGCTGATAGGTTCCATAAGTATGGCTCAAGTAGGCATCGGGATGTTCCACTCCCATCACCATCTGCCCCTCAAAGCGGATAGGCGTAGGTCTTCCGTAAATGTGGCGTGGCTGGATGCCCCGTTTCCTGAAGTCGTAGTCGATCACATAATGGGCTTGTTCGTAGGCATATTTTGTGGCTATTTGTTTGAGCTTTTGCTGTACGGCCGACAATGTGAAGCATTGGTGCAACAGTGCAGGTAGCCATGCACGTGGCCCGTGTCCGTGTTTGTAAGGGTCTCTTCCTAAGAAGTAAAGTATGCGCCGCCAAATGCGGTAATGCGTGTAGTGGAGGCATTGTTGCCACTGTTGCCGGGGCATGCCGTCGAGCGGAAATACATCCAGGTAAACACCGGAGGGCTTTCCCCGCCAGGTTTTTTCGAGCACGGTGGTACGCGCGTCTTGTATTTTGGCAAAAGGAAAGATGTAGGTTGGATCGGTTTCGTGGGCCGCCAGTTCCAAATAATCAGGCAACCATTCTCGTCCGTGCCGCATCAGTTGTTCGTAACTGGCGCGTGGCATGGCTATGTCCAGATCGTCATCCCAAGGAATGAATCCACCGTGGCGCACGGCGCCTAGTTGCGTACCGGCTACAATGAAATAGTCCAACCGATGTGCTTTGCACATTTTATCTACATCGAGCAGCATATTGAGCAAATGAATTTGGAGTGGACGGATGTCGTATGTAGCCATTTGTGATGGATTGTATGTTTGTGTTTACAGTTGATGAGATTCCTGTTTCTGCAAAAGTAGTTAAAAAAAGATAGTTCAGCAATCATTTTGTCATATAAAAGTAGGTTGGATATTGGCAGGCCTTCTGCCTACTCGGGACGTGACAGGTTAGCCTGGAAATGGGACAGGTCTAGCTATTGCGATGGAGTGATGTCGGGAATTGTTTCTGAAAGGCAATCGTTGAATTGTCGTATATGTCAGTGTGGCAATTCAATATAATTGTTTACCTTTGCAAGGTAAGGGGTTATTGCCTCTCGCTCAATTTTAGAATGGTAAGATGAACGATTTACTTATTATATTTTTGCTAATCTTATTGAATGGCATTTTTTCGATGACGGAGGTGGCTTTGATTTCAGCCCGCAAAAGTAAATTAACGGCCGATATGAAGAAGGGAAGCAAAGCGGCTGCACGCGCATTGCAGTTGGCCGGTGAGCCTGACCGTTTCCTTTCTACGGTACAGATTGGTATTACGCTGATCGGCATTTTGACGGGTGTTTACTCCAGTGATGTGCTGGCCGACAGTTTTGCCGAAGTACTTGCTTCGTGGGGAGTGCCTCTTGGCTATGCCCGCAATGTGGCACAAGCGTTGATTGTTGTCGGGGTGACCTATCTCTCGATTGTGGTGGGTGAGCTGGTTCCGAAACGCATCGGGTTGGGAGTTGCCGACCGGGTAGCTAAATTGGTGGCCCGCCCTATGTATATACTTTCCATGTTAGCCCATCCGTTTGTTTGGATCTTGTCACGTAGTACAGCCTTGTTGGTGCGTTTTCTGCCGTTAAGCGAGGCAGATAATAGGGTGACGGAGGAAGAAATTAAATCCATGATACAGGAAGGAACGGCTTCGGGCGAGGTGCAGGAGGTGGAACAAGACATCATGGAACGCGCCTTGGTGTTGGGAGACCAACGGGTGGAGTCGCTGATGACTCATCGCAAGGAACTTGTTTTCTTGGAAATAGACATGACAGCCGAGCAGGTGGACGAGGTAATTCGCAATGAAGTACATTCGGCTTATCCGGTATTGGGTAATGGTTCGGAAGATGTACGGGGAGTGGTGGTGCTGAAAGACCTGGTTCTCTGTTTGTGGAAGCCCGATTTCTCGTTGGCTTCGTTGGTGCATACACCGCTTTATTTTCCGGAAAATATGACTGTATATAAAGCCCTGGAACAGTTGAGGCAAAGCCGTTTGAACCGTGCTCTGGTCTGTGATGAGTTTGGTAGCTTGCAGGGGATCATCACTCTGAAAGACATCATGGAGGGTTTGGTTGGTAGCATGGACAGTGCTGCCGATGAACCGGATATTATTAAACGTAACGATGGAAAAAGTTGGTTGGTGAGCGGACAGTGTTTGTTCTATGATTTCTTGGCTCATTTTGATCGGGAAGATCTGTATTCCGTGGAGTTTAATACGATTGGTGGATTGATCTTAGATCAGTTGGAGCATATCCCCCACGAGGGTGAGCAAATCGTGTGGAACGGTTTCTCGTTCGAGGTAGTAGACATGGACGGAAACCGGATTGATAAATTACTGGTGACGATTGTTTCGGATAGTAATTTACCGGAAAATTAAGTGTTTGTTGCTGGTGAGAACCGGCTTGTAAACGGGCAATGGCGAAGCATCCTGTGGGGTACATCTGGTTTTGGCTGATGTGCGATGCTTGCCGGAATGTATCCGGTGGGGGGGAGCGTGATATTATCTTTTCAGTCTGTTCCGTCCCGCGTCAATACGCAAAAATATAAACAGGAGTAGCGTGAATCCCCATAGCGAAGAGCCTCCATAACTGAAGAATGGAAGGGGTATTCCAATGACGGGTGTTAGCCCCATGACCATACCTACGTTGATGAATACATGAAAAAGGAAGATACTGAGAACAGAGTATCCGTACACCCTTCCGAAAGCGTAGGTTTGGCGTTCGGCTAGGTAGATCAGTCGCAGAATGAGTGTGAGAAACAGAATGAGTACCCCTCCCGAACCCAAAAATCCTTCTTCTTCACCTACGGTGCAGAATATAAAGTCCGTGTCTTGTTCAGGTACGTATTTGAGCTTGGTTTGTGTACCGTTTAGAAATCCTTTTCCTTCCAATCCGCCCGATCCGATGGCTATTTTACTTTGATTGACGTTGTATCCGGCTCCTGTAAGGTCTTCTTCCAGTCCCAGCAACACGCGGATGCGAGTTTGTTGGTGAGGCTCCAGTACATTGTCTAATACATAGTCGGACGAGAAATAAAAGGAGAGGGAGGCCAAGCCGAAAATGGCAATATAGGTGTAGTTGATGATGCGTTGCCCTACGGATACATAGATGAGGTAGGCAGCGGTTGCAATGCATACGAACAACAGAACCCAATGCAGCTGGAAAGGAATGACAAAGAGGGAGAAAAGCAAACCAAGCAGAATGGTTATTCCGCCATAGGAAAGAATACGCAGGAAGGTGGCACGTGAGTTGCCGTAGACGTGTGCCATACCAGTCATGAATATCCAGATAAGCGTGAACACGGCAAATTCGCCGATAGAGGTGAGTGTGCCGGGAAGCGGATCGGCATCAAAACGTACTCCCACAACAAAATATACTACGGCTGCGATACCGGAAAAGAGAAAGCAGCCCGGCATTCCTTCTCTGTAGAACATGAGGAAGAAAGCCAGGTAAACAAGAGCAGAACCGGTTTCCCGTTGTAAGATAATGAGTAACATAGGAAGGAGTATCAGGCCGGCTGCCTTGATGAAGTCTCTGTTTCGCTGGATGTTAAAACCGTAAGTATCCATTAATTTGGCAATGGCCAGTGCGGTGGCGCATTTGGCAAATTCGGCTGGTTGTATGCTGACCGCTCCCAGCTTGATCCAGGAATAAGAGCCTTTGATGTCGCTTGCCAGAAAAGGCGTGACAAGCAACAGTGCCATGAATAGGAGGTAGATGACATTGGCGAAGGTCTCGTAAATGCGGTCATCGAGCATAAGTAGGATGAAACCCAGTCCAAAAGAACAACCAATCCATACCAGTTGTTTACCTGCCCGGCTACTCCATGAAAAGAAGTCAGGCGATCCGTAGTCGTAGCTGGCACCACAGATGCTGAGCCATCCGATGGAGAGAAGTAATACGTAGAGCAGGATGGTGAACCAATCGAGGGAACGTATCGGACTTGTTTGTTTATCGTGATTCGCTACCATATATGATATGTCGTTTTTGGAATTCGTCGGCCTGCTGTTCGCTGGTAGGTGACAGTTTGCCATTGATATATTGTTCCATAATGAGTGCACCGATAGGCACACCATATTTGTTGCCGAAACCTCCGTTTTCTACATATACAGCCACGGCGATTTGCGGATTGTCCATAGGTGCGAAACCAATGAAAGCGGAATGGTCGTGTCCTCTGTTTTGTGCAGTTCCTGTTTTGCCGCACATCACAATGTCAGGCCGCTGGGCTGGCCGGCAGGTTCCTCCGGTAACGGCACGGCGCATACCTTCGACAATGGTTTCGTAGTGGCGGCTGTCCACGCCGGTATAGTGACGAGTCTTGTAGATACTATCCAGTTCTCCCCCTTCTATTTGGCTGACAACATGCGGTGTGTAGAAATATCCACGGTTGGCAATGGTTGCGCTTAAGTTAGCCATTTGTAGCGGGGTGGCGGTTACCTCTCCTTGTCCGATGGATATACTGATAACCGTAACGCCATTCCAACGTTTCCGGTACGCCTTGTCGTAAAAGTCGGCATTGGGTATCATACCCCGTTGTTCGCCGGGAAGGTCTACGCCGAGTTTGTAGCCGAAGCCCATGTCAACCATATAATCCTTCCAGCGTGTCATGGCGTCTTGGATGGTTGGGTATTTGTTGCGTGCGCTCATCATACGGAAAAAACCCCA
>CABSGW010000059.1 GCA_902477365.1 uncultured Prevotellaceae bacterium | reverse complement strand
ACTGCCTGAGAATATGGCGCCTATAACATACGCAACTGCCGGTTTTTGAAGCGTTACCGTAAAAGTGGGACGTTTATAAGATTCGACACGCACCCAGGTATGTCCGTTGTCTTCGCAACGTAACGTATACTGTCCATTAAGACAGGCAGACGGCAAACGGAACACACCCGAAAAAGTTCCCATTGAATCGGTTTGTACGGTCAATGTATCCAACACCTTGGAGTTGGCACCATAAAGTTTCAGCTGATAACGTTTGCCCGCAGCAATGTTTGCCAAATCGCCGGTCTGGATATAAGCAATACCGCCAAAACGTATCTCCTGCCCCGGGCGGTAAACACCCCGGTCACTATACAAGTAGACACGTGACCGCGAGGTAACTTCTGCCTGTTGATTCCGTACGCCATAACCATAAACCTGTACAGCCGGAGAAAAAGCGTCCGTGGAAATAGATACTTGATAATTCATACTGTAACGGTCGGTAACAGGAGGCAAATAGACCACACCGTCGGCATTGGCGGTATAACGTCGGATCAGACGCGGCGTTTCACCATCTGTCCGGTAACTGCTTACAACAGCATTGGGCAACGGATGTCCGCTTAATCCGTCCACCGCAACAACTTTGCAACGGCCATCCGGCTGATTCTGCCACATAGAACGTACACGTGACACATACAGCAACTCATAGCCGGACTTTATTCCATCGGCTGTAGCCTGTACCAGATATACACCGGTTTGCGGAACATGAAAGGTTTGTGCCACATGCACCCGTTCAAAATCATTGGGAAGTACAAAGGTTGTATCCACGGTATACACCAAACGTGCCTTCTTCAGCAACTGTTTGTAATTGGCAGCTTTCAATATCGGATCATCTGCATTCACGGGTAAGCGATAGAATTTCAACGCTGCCGCCGTGGTATTACGAACCGTCCAGGTCAACTCTCGGGACACACCGGGATAAGCCACCGCATCGGATAACCGGAACGATACTTCAGGACGGGTTACATCAGCTACGACATTGCGTAACAAATTACTTCGGGGTGTTTTTCCATAACGGGATATGCCGGCTTTGGCCCAGGAGAGGCGTAATGAATCATTCTGCCGTCCCTCTTCACTCAACAAATCGCACAACGCGACATAGGCTTCTACAACCAATGGTTTATCGGCATACGTGCGTGTCAGCTCCACCAACAGGCTGTAGTCGGCACGCTGCGTCACCGGAAGCAACTCCCTACTGCGACGTGGTTCGTTAGCCAGCGAATCGAGTGTAGCCAACAAAACAGCCTCGCGATTACCCTGCTTTCTATACGTATCGATCCAGACATGAGCCGTTGCACGACGGCAAGAGTCCGCCCCATCCACTGATGTCAAGGAAACACAACCTCTTATCACCTGCCGTGCCACAACACTCAGCAAATCATCCTGAAAATAACGGCTGCCTTTCTCCACCACGATCAAGGGTAAATAATCGGCGGTACGTGCCGCAGCCAATACGCCGGGATCAGCCATTGCCGCCATATAATACCCCATTGCTTTCACGGCGAAAGAGTCGGCGCTGTGTCTGTTTGGATACCGCCTATGGTTCAATGTACCATGCAACTGTCCTAACACGACATTGTAAAGCGCACGAGATGCTGGGTTTGTTTCAACAAGAAGGGCATCTTGTAGCAACGAGATGCCCACTTGGGCACTGTCGGCCGACAATTCCGTTTGCAACTCCTGCCGAACCAGCATCGCCTTCAAATAGTGCCCTACCTGCTTCTGCTGTAAAGCCTCGGCGCACAAACGGTCTAAAACCGCCAAGGCCGAACGCGGCAAATCGTTCTTTCTAGCCTGTTCCACCTCTTTCCACATACGGGTATAATTTTGTGCCACCAGAACCTGTGTCATGACCAAGCACAAAAAACAAAGCGATATAATACGTTTCATAGCTGCTATTTCATTTGTTTTATCAAACAAAGAACGGCATTCCAACCGAATAACCCCCTGAACAACACATTAAAAATAATTAAGACCCGCCAAGAAATACGCAAAATCCCGCATTTCGTGAAAAATGCGGGATTTTTATCAACAGGAAAACGAATTTACGCCTCTTCGGGTATCTGTTCCAATGTAGCCACGACGAAACGATAATATTTCTCCACAGAAGGTATGTGGCAACGCTCATCCGGTGTATGCGGCGACCGCATAGTTGGGCCGAAACTTACCATATCCATATTGGGATAAAGCGCTCCAATCACACCGCATTCCAAGCCTGCGTGTACCACCTGCACTTTGTTTTCCACACCGAACAGTTCCTTGTAGACACGTTTCATGCAGGTAACAATAGCCGACTCAGGATTAGGTTGCCATGCGGGATAATCGCCGCTCAACTCCACCTTCATACCAACCATGGCAAAAACACTGCTCACCGTCTCGGCATTACACTGGCGCATGCTGTCGCGCGAACTGCGTACCAAAATCATAATGTCCACATGCCCACCTCCGATATTAATGATGGCCAAGTTACTTGAAGTCTCTACAATCTCGGGGATAGCCGGAATATAACGCATCACTCCGTTGTGGCAAGCATAAATGGCATTGATCAGATTGTCCTGAATCTCCTCCGGAACCTCCTTTGCAGGAAGTTCCACACGTTCGCACGTCATGGTTACATGTTGCTCGATACCTGCATATTCCTCGGTAAAGGTTACAGCCCAGTCGGCAACCGAAGCCGCCAATGCGTCTACGTTCTCAGCCGGAAGGGTTAACACTACCTGGCATTCACGTGGAATGGCATTGCGCATATTGCCTCCATTCCAAGATGCCAAACGAGCCTCATATTCGGCTACGGCCTCTTGCACAAAACGAGCCATCAGCTTGTTGGCATTGGCACGGCCTTCGTTAATTTCCAAACCGGAGTGGCCTCCATACAATCCCTTGAGTGTCACTTTTACGGCAACATCCGACGGATCGGTATCAACCTCCTGATAGTCCATCGTTGCGGTAACATTGACTCCACCGGCACTGCCTATCACCATCTCACCTTCGGTCTCATTGTCCAAATTCAGCAAGATACTACCCTTCAAGGTATCAGGCGCAAGGTTGTTAACGCCATACATACAGGTTTCTTCATCCACGGTAATGAAGCCCTCGACAGGTCCGTGTTTCAGGGTTTTGTCCTCCATCACAGCCATGATGGTGGCAACCCCCATGCCGTCATCAGCTCCAAGTGTAGTGCCTTTAGCCTTCACCCACTCTCCATCTATATAAGTCTGAATGGGGTCGGTCTCGAAATTGTGCGCCACATCGTCACGCTTTTGGGGAACCATATCCATATGAGCCTGTAACGTAACCATACGACGGTTCTCCATACCTGGTGTTGCAGGTTTCCGCATCAACACATTACCTGCACCATCAACAAAGACATCAACACCCACTTCTTTAGCCCAATTCACCAAAAAGTCGCGAACCGCGTCCAGATGTCCGGACGGACGGGGAACTTGTGTCAATGCGTAAAAGTTTTTCCAAATGCCCTGAGGCTGTAAATTTTTAATTTCACTCATGTTATTAGGTATTAAGAGATTATTTGTCTCTATTCATAATAGTTATCGGACGAAAGGATTTGCTCCAGGATAAAACAGCCATGGCGTAGATACCAAGCAGTACAACCAACCCGGTTTGCAGGGTGTGGACAACCAAAGCAAAAAGAATGGCATTATTGGCAGCCACACCATAGAGTACAAGCATAGTCTTTACCGCAAAATGCCACGGACCGGCCCCGTTGGGAGTAGGTACAAGCACAGCATACGAGCCGACACTAAATACAACCAAAGCCACCAAAGGACTTAAATGTTCGGTAAACCCAAAACAAAAGAAGGCCAGATAGAAATGCAGGTAATAGCAGGCCCATATAGCAATGGAATAAAAAATATACAAAGGCAAGTTACGTACTCTGCGTAACGAGGCCACACCCGCCCAAATATTCAAGATGATGCCCTTGACACGGCTAAAGACAGACAACCTCCAGACCAGAATAAGCGCCAGCAGACCGACAGCCAACAGGCAGACTAATGTCACCACATAACCAGTGGTAGTAAACTGCCCTAACATCCCATCCAAACTAGTACCCGTGGTATGCAGAAAATGCACAAAGACACCCATCTGAACCAGAATAGTAGTTCCGGTCAATAATAACATGATCACCGAATCAATGATACGTTCCGTGACAACCGTACCCAAAGCTTTGGAAAAAGATGTCCCCTCGCACTTTGCCAGCGTACCACAACGCGTAATTTCACCAATACGGGGCACGACCAGACTAGAGGCGTAAGAAAGGAAAATGGCATACACACAAGTGCTGCTGCGAGGATGTTCTCCTAACGGCTCTAAGGCTAGCCGCCATCTCCATCCTCGAATCATTTGGGGCAAAACACCAAAGACAAACGACAAAACCATCCATCCCCACTTCATTTCATGAAATAATGCATGCGAAATTTCCTGCCAAGAAAATCCCCGATACATCCAATACAGAATACCCGCTCCCAATAAGAAAGGGATACTTACTTTAATCGCTGAAACAATAAACCTTCTCAAGATACGTTCTCTTTGTTGCAATTTATTAACTTTGCACTTCGCAAAGGTAATAAAAAGACACTAAATGAAGTTAGTCAGACCTAAAAAATTTCTGGGACAGCACTTTCTCACAGACCTTCCCACCGCACAAGCCATCGCAGACACGGTGGATGCATGTCCGCAATTACCCATTCTGGAAGTTGGTCCCGGAATGGGCGTTTTAACACAATACCTACTGCCTAAAGGACGTGAGGTGAAAGTGGTGGAAATTGACTTCGAAAGCGTGGCTTATCTACGCCAAACCTATCCAACACTGGAGGCCAATATCGTAGAAGACGACTTCCTGAAAATGCACTTGGAACACGTATTCAAAGGGCAACCGTTTGTATTGACGGGTAATTATCCGTACAACATCAGTAGCCAGATATTCTTCAAAATGTTGGAGTACAAAGACCTGATACCCTGTTGCACGGGAATGATACAGAAAGAAGTGGCCGAACGTATCGCCGCAGCACCGGGAAACAAAACGTATGGCATACTAAGTGTCCTGATACAAGCGTGGTATAAAGTAGAATATTTATTTACAGTACACGAACATGTATTCAATCCTCCGCCCAAGGTGAAAAGCGCCGTCATACGAATGACACGTAACGACGTGACACAATTGGGTTGCGACGAAAAACTTTTTAAACGATTGGTGAAAACACTTTTCAACCAACGGCGAAAAATGATGAGAGGATCGATTAAGCCATTACTCGCCCAACTGGACAATGAACGTGGAGTGCACCCGGACCACAGTCTGTTTTTGGCACTTCCCGAATTAACAAAGCGCCCTGAGCAGCTGAGTGTCAATGATTTTATAGCGCTAACGAATCTTGTAGCGCAAGAATATACATCATAACCAACCCTATAAGCGCCTTTGTCTATAAATAAAAGTAAGCAGGCATGGAATATGCCTACTTACCTACCAAACATGATATAATCTTTTTCCGGTTTTATATCTTCACAAAAAACGGCTTATCTATTTATTTTAAGTACAAAGTGATACTTCCATAACAGGGGAGTGCTTCTATTTTCTTGCAAAAATTTCCCCATGCAATCTCGGGATAATCCCAACGATTATTGACATGCAACAGCAATTTTCCATCTGTCAGTTTCTCTAGACGACAAGCAACAGAAGCATCCGGGGCTATAACAGACAAGCTGTGTTTTTCGGCTTCTCCAACCGTAAACAAAGAATAATAATAAATATTTTCTTTCATTCCTTTTGCCCGTTGTGTCAGCGGACGCTCGCTATTTGTACCGGCATCAGCCCAATAATAGTAATTATGTGTATCATCAGCCCAAGGCTGAACAGGTTTCTGACCATAAGAAGCCTGTTTCGATGCATACAACAAGGTGCGACCTTCGTTCCCGGACAATGATTCTTCAGAATAATAGTTCCAATATCCCTTTCGTTTCCACGCCAATTCATGGATGGCGTCGGACAAGCTAAAGGTCAAACCAGACTCACGCAAATACCCGTTGGGTAACCCATCAATCAGATAATCAATAAAGAGTTGTCCGTTACCGGTTATCTTAATCTGAAAATCGACCTTTGTCTGATCGTATATACCCGATAAATTAACTAATATACCATCAACCTGTTGCACATAGCCCAGACTTGTTTTACGCCAAGGATAATCCGTTGTTCTATAACAATTGGCCATCTTACGAACCTCGGCACCCGTCAAATGATTTAAGTTAACATACGCATTCAACAGAGGCCCTTTATCTATTAATTCCTGCCCTTTTACCGAAGCACCAACCATTAAACCCGTTTCTTTAGAAAATGGTATTTCAAATCCATCTCCTTTTACTGTGATATATTCGTCAGACTCTGTAACCTGTAACTTTCCACCACGCATCGGTTCGGGATAAACAACGCGCTGCATACCTAATATGGGCTGATAAGCATCAACCAACGTACCATCAGCAGCAAAGAACTCTATCAACAATGGCTCACCGGCTTCCCACTTCTCGGCCGGGATTGCGATGATCCCTTTTTGATGAGGAGCGACAGAAGGCATTTTAATCTTCTTGCGTTTTCCGTTGAACGTATAGCTGGCACTTAATTCGGTGAGATTGGTATGGTCGAAGCGATTATAAACCGTAAGCAGCAAACGCTGACCAACCGTAAAGGGCAATTCGTCATCCACAAACAAGCGTACTGGCGAATAAGCTTTCTTGGTAGACCAGAATTCGGGTTTTGTACGTCTCCAAACATCCACAATACCCCATTCACCGTAACCCACACAGTTGCCTTGAAACGCTTCGGGTTTAGCTGTACGGGCAAACTCCTTCCAATAGGCAGTTCCCATTTTAGGATGCGGCAATGAGAAGGTTTCGTCAATATACCCCCAAATAGCACCTCCCAATCCGCCAGGAGCATCAAACAAACCTTTCCACATCAAATCGAGTGATTTCCCCCAAAATTCCCGGATGTTAGGATCGTATTGCAAAGTTTCATAGGTGTAGCAGGCCGGATGAGCCCATTCATCGAAAAGCGCAGGAATGCCATGCCCCTGGAAATTACGTGTAGACATACCCCACTGTGACAAATCACCATTTACATCTTGATAATGCATACTCAATATATCATATATTTTCTGCTTGCCACTAGAACCCGGATAACTGAAAATAACGGGACGTGTAGCATCTTCGGCCTTGACCCAATCCCAACAGAGTTGAAAGTTAGAACCGTATGCGCTTTCATTTCCGATACTCCAAAAAAGAATGGAGGGATGAGAACGAAAACTTTTAACCATCTCCTGACACTGCCCAAGATAGCGATTCGCAAAAGTGGAATCATTCTGCGAATTACCTGGTGCATAATTCTTCTGTCGATAAGTATCCACAAAGCATACCGCCGACTCACACTCCACATAAATACCCAACTTATCGCAATAAGAAAGAAAACGTTCTGTGGGTGGATAATGCGAAGTACGTACAAAGTTCATATTGGACTGTTTAAACAAAACAGCATCCAAACTATCGAGTTCGGCCGTAGTAGTGCGACCTAAAACGGGATGAATATCGTGCCGACAAGCGCCCCGTAACTTAACAGGCCGTCCATTAACCAACATCTTATCCTTCACGATCCTTACATCCCGGAAACCGATTTGTTTTACAAAATGGTTTATCTCTTGTCCCTGCTGACGAACGACAGCATTCAATGTATATAAATGCGGATGTTCGGCATCCCACTTCAACGGATTGAGTACTGGCAATGTAAAACGATAATGTGCCTGTGATCCTCTAAGCGGAAATCTGCTCTGTTGCAACGATACGCGCTTTCCATCCGGAGCTGTCAGCACTAGTTCTACTTCAGCATCTCCGCCTCCCGAATAAGAACATGAGAAATACAAATCAGCATCACGATACAACGAGTCAAGATGTGTCTCAATACTTACATCATAAAGATGTGATTGAGGCAATGCAAACAATGTCACATCACGTAAAATACCTCCAATAGGATGATGGGCATAACCAGAGGCGTATGAAATATCATCTAAACGATCGACAACGTCTAAACGAATCTCATTTTTCCGTCCTACACGCACCAACGATGTCACATCGACTTCCCAGCGTGTGAAACCACCATGATGTTCGCAAACATATGTCCCATTTACGAACAACCTGGCATAACTATAAACACCATCAAAACGTAATACAATACATTTACCAGCATAATCAGACGGAACAATAACCGAGCGTTTATAGGAATAAGTCTTATCATGTTCAATAGCGAAACCTTGCATTGCAGCCTCCCCCGGAACTTGAATATCACTCCAATGTCCCGAATTCGAATAACGAAATTTCCATTTCCCATTCAATGAAAAAAAGGGTTGTTCTACATGTTCCACATAGGAAGGCATGATATAACAACGCCCAACTCCTGTAACAGGGAAAGAAGTCATTTGGGCAAATACAACGGATTCGGGCAAGACGAACCACAATAAACACACACAAACCAGTAAAAACTTTCTACTCACGAACATAGATTCAACCTTTTATCAGTTAACACGATACAAAAATAGAGATTCATTCCGACTATATCTTAAACTATTTTTGCTTATATACATTTTATATTTGCAAGCATACCTTTAGAACATCCGCACCAAGAATTTTACGCCCAACCGAACTTAACTCAAGTTTCTGCTTGCCACACAAAAATAAAGTTGTACTTTTGTGCCGAAATACAGTTTTCAACATAAAATGGACGACTATTACTCGCAAAATTATTAGTAACGGCTGAGGGATTTGACTTCGCAAACCTTCATGCCTTTTAAACGTGTGGAGGAATTTAAATGCGAACTTATTGGAATATCAACCGTACATTGCGTACCTTAGAGCAATGGGAGCCTAACTGCTGGACCCAAGTAACTTGTCCCACGGTAGATGATGAAGTTTTTCTGACTCAAGAACTCAAAATACCCAATTACTTTTTAGACGATATTCGAGATAAGGATGAACGTGCCCGTTATGAATTTGACGAAGGATGGGTGCTCATCATTTTGCGTATTCCTTATGTAAAAGAGGTACATTCGCATACACCTCATACAACTATTCCGCTGGGTATCATTTTAAATAAAGAGATTTGCGTTACAATATGTAATTACGAAGCAAACATGATGATAGACTTCGTATCCTATCAGCAAAAACGTAACATGGGATTTACAGACTCTGTTGATCTGGTTTTCCGTCTTTTCTTATCCTCTTCAGTATGGTACTTGAAACGTTTGAAACAAATCAATATATTAATAGAGGAATCTAAACGTAATTTGGATAAGAAGATTGACAACGAAGATCTTATAGACTTGTCACGACTACAAGACAGTTTGACCTATTTTATCACTTCCATCCGTGGTAATGAAACCTTACTTTCCAAACTAAAATTTAAGTTACCTGTAGACGAATTGGATGCTGACTTGATTGAAGACGTCAACATTGAGATGAACCAGGCACGCGAAATCACAAATATTTATACCCATATTTTGGATTCAACGATGGAAACTTATGCTAACATCATCAACAACAACACAAGCCGCGTGATGAAAAGCATGACCTCTATCTCCATCATACTCATGTTTCCCACATTGATAGCCAGTTTATTTGGTATGAACTTGGTAAATGGAATAGAAACCGCAGATTGGGGATTTCCCTTTGCATGTATCATATCATTTGGCATAACAGCACTTTTCTTCTGGTTTTTCAGACGAAAAACATGGATTTAATCTCGTACAAACGAAAAAAGTACTATTTTTGCTAGGCCAAACGAATAAAAAGCATTTTATTTGTAGGTAAATATCATTTGAACTAAAGTGAAATCTATGTCCGAAAACACGACAATGACTGACACACAAACAAACATCCAGGCTGAAGAAACGCCACAAGAAATAGCTGTAGCAACGACAGCTCCAGTTAATAGTGAAGAGCCAAAGAAAATCCTTCAAAACCGGGAGGAGATTATTGAACGTTTGAAAGAACTTGTACAAGATGCCGAGAACGCTGAACGTTCTGAATTGGAACAACTCAAACACCTTTATTATAAAATGCGCCATGCCGAAGTAGCAGATGCACACAATGCATTCATTGAGGCGGGTGGAAATGCAGAAGATTACAGACCAGACCCAGACACTTTGGAAGAAGAATTCAAAGCACAAATGAGCCTGATCAGAGAAAAACGCGCTCAAATTTATGAGCAACAAGAGCGTTTAAAAGAAGAGAATCTTCAAAAGAAACTCGATCTCATAGAACGCTTGAAAGCATTGGCCGAAACACCGGAAGAGGCAAACAGGACCTACGAAACATTCAAACAATTGCAAGCTGAATGGAAAGAAATTAAGAATGTTCCAGCTGAAAAAGCCAATGAGTTGTGGAAAAGCTATCAGCATTATGTGGAGCAATTTTATGATCTATTGAAATTGAATCATGAGTTCCGTGAATATGATTTCAAGAAAAATCTTGAGATAAAAACCCATTTGTGCGAAACGGCCGAGAAACTAGCAGACGAAACAGATATAATTTCAGCTTTTCATCAACTGCAACAACTACACACTGAATATCGTGAAACAGGCCCTGTTGCTAAAGAATTGCGCGATGAGATATGGAATCGTTTCAAATCGGCTTCGACTGTTATCAACAAACGTCATCAAGCACATTTTGAAACAATAAAAGCACAAGAAGCTGAAAACCTCATCAAAAAGACAGCCTTGTGTGAAAAAGTAGAAGGTTTCGAGTTAGACAAACTACAAAGTTTCTCAGACTGGGACAAGCACACGCAAGAAATTATTGACATTCAAGCGGAATGGAAAAACATTGGGTTTACGCCTAAGAAAGTAAATACACAAATATTCGAACGTTTCCGGGCTGCGTGTGACGCTTTCTTCCAAAAAAAGACCGATCACTTTAAGCAACTGAAGGAAACACAATCTGAGAACTATACCAAGAAGCAGGCTCTGTGCGAAAAGGCTGAGTCTTTAAAAGATAGCACAGATTGGAATGCAACGTCAAATACGTTGATACAACTGCAAAAAGAATGGAAAAACATAGGTCCTACATCACGCAAAAACTCTGATCTGCTTTGGAAACGTTTTAACGGTGCATGCAATTTCTTCTTCGAACAAAAAGAAAAAGCCACATCGGAGCAACGTAATGAGGAGAACACTAACTTAACTCGTAAGAAAGAGATCATTGCCCAGCTCGAATCCATCCAAGCAAATGAGGATTCTGAAGCTAGTCAAACCGTTCGCACATTAATGAATGAATGGAACAACATAGGACACGTTCCTTTCCGAGACAAAGATAAGATTTATAAAGCTTACCATACTGTCATTGAACGCTTGTTCAAAGAACTGAATATGACTGCCGGACGGAAACGTTTAGAATCATTCAAAAACAACCTGAAAGCAACAGCAGAAAAAGAAGGAAACAACTTGGGACGCGAACGCGAACGCTTATTTAGAACCTACGAGGCTAAACGAAATGAGATTAATACCTACGAGAATAATCTAGGCTTTTTGACAAGCCGCTCTCAAAAAGGCAATAGCCTCATGAACGAAATGAGCAAAAAAGTAAATCACCTGAAAGATGAACTTGAATTACTTCGTCAAAAAATTAATGCAATTGATGAAGAATTGAAAAAAGACAGCAAGAACAACTAAACGGCTATACATCAACACATTTTAGACTCCACATCTATTTTTCGAAAAAGATGTGGAGTCTTTTTTTAGTTTTACTCATATTTTTTTCAAGCAGAATTGTTTGTATCTAATAAAAAATACCTATATTTGTTGTCGAGAAGCATTGACAATAAAACCATGAAAACGATGTAAACTCAACGAACGGCGAGTGTGCCGAATGCGTTAACACAAGATATTAATTGCGTTGTCAAATTCTAAATTTCATTAGACAAGTTCTAAATAGAACATCTTATTGATTCTTTCAATTTTACAACTAAAAAAATAAACCCACTTTTTCCGGTTTTGCAAGATTAATCCACTTGCAAAACGCTTTTTCCGGACGTGTCGATTCTTAACAGAATCGACACGTTATTTTTTTATCGCTAAAAGATGGCTACATCCTCTCATTTAGAGGACACACATTCTCATACATAAACTACAAAAGACTTCACATATACGTGATAGCCCCAACAACAAACGCATCCATGACTACAATAAGTCATGGATGCGTTTGTTGTTGGGGTACCCGGACTCGAACCAGGAAAAACAGGACCAGAATCTGTTGTGTTACCATTACACCATATCCCAATG
>CABSGW010000058.1 GCA_902477365.1 uncultured Prevotellaceae bacterium | reverse complement strand
ATTCATATATTTAACTGCAATGATAATTAATGCACCAATAGCAGCCAAACCACCAATACTCTTTTCTTTTCCTGTTTTAGATTGGAAGAACGCAAAACCACCATAAATTGCTATTACCAATAATGTAAGATTCACTACATCGAAACCGATACGATCTAAGCCCATAACGGAGTGTTGAGTATAGTCACGTGCAAAGAATGTCATAGTTAATCCGTTTTGATGGAAAGACATCCAAAAGAAAAGCACAACAGCAAATACCAACAATAAAGCGACAACACGTTGTTTTGTTTCTGCAGGTGTCAACTCTTCTTGAGCAATAGTAGTTGTATTGTTTTCTTTTGATGCTGATGCCGTTTTCTGACTACTTGATGAAACAGCGTTTTTAAACGTAAACCGGAAACATGCATAAATTGCGAAAGAAATAATCAATGAGATACATGCAACACCAAAGCCATAGTTATAGGCCTCTGATAAATGAGCTATATAACTCTGACAGAATGTTGTAGTATCACCGACGAAATTCTGTGCATTTTTAAGTGATTCCAATAACAGTACGTTTTTTTCTGAAATGGTTCCATCTAGGTACTGATGAGCTAGACTAGGAATTTGTGCATGATACGTTAAATCGTACTTTGCCATCATCCAATTTGTCATTTTAGTTGCAGCGGTAGGAGCGTACATAGCACCAATGTTAATAGCCATATAGAACAGGCTGAAAGCTGTGTCTCTTTTGTTCTGATATTGTGGTTGATCATACAAGTTACCAACCATAACTTGCAAGTTTCCTTTAAATAGGCCTGTCCCAAGTGCAATCAAAGCCAACGCACCGAACATTAAATAACTGCCCGATACAGCATCTGTTGGAATTGCCAACAACACATACCCAAGAAACATAATTGCAATACCAGATACCACCATTTTTTCATATCCAAATTTATCGGCTAGGAAACCTCCCAATAATGGTGTAAAATACACAGCGCCTAAAAAAGCACCAAAAATACTAGATGTTTCGCCTTCTGTATAACCGAACTTAGCTTGTAAAAACAATACAAAGATTGCAAGCATTGTGTAATAACCGAAACGCTCACCAGTATTCGCCAAAGCTAGAGCGTATAACCCTTTAGGTTGTCCTTCAAACATGTTTGTAGATTTTGTTAGTAATTATTGATTGATTATTTATTTACTTGTTGTTGCACATAAGTCTCCATACTCCCCTTTTATCAAATCTGATAAATCTTTAGGATTAATTTTCAGTTGAACTCCACGCACACCTGCACTTATATAGATAAAATCTAAACCGCTGGCTGACTCGTGAATATAAGTGGGATAAGGCTTTTTCATACCAATAGGCGAACATCCTCCCCTTATATATCCCGTAGATGGAAACAATTCTTTTAGAGGAAGTGGCTCACTCTTTTTATTCCCACTGATTTTAGCTACTTTTTTCAAATCAACTTCATTATTTCCCGGAATAACACAAACAAACAAGCCCGTCTTATCTCCACGTAAAACAATGGTTTTAAAGACTTGTTCGATGTTCTCATTCAAACTCTCTGCCACATGAATAGCACTAAGATCAGACTCATCTACATCGTATGGAACTAATTCATAAGCAATTTTTGCCTGATCCAGTAAACGTGCTACGTTTGTTTTTAAATGTTGCTTACTCATGCATTCAATTCTTTTGCCAGAAAATGAGATGTATATCCTTTACCAGAAGCCGCAACTTCTTCGGGAGTTCCCACACACAGAAGTGAACCACCGTTACGGCCACCTTCAGGCCCCATGTCGATAATATAATCAGCCATCTTTATAACATCCAAATTATGCTCAATCACAATAACAGTATTTCCGCGCTCGACCAGTTGATTTAAAACTTTCATTAAGACACGTATATCTTCGAAATGTAACCCTGTGGTAGGTTCATCCAGGATATAAACCGTTTTTCCTGTATCTTTTTTACTCAATTCCGTTGCTAACTTGACACGTTGACTTTCGCCACCCGATAATGTGGTTGAAGCCTGACCTAGTTTTATATAACCTAAGCCTACATCTTGTAATACTTTTATCTTATGTAAAATAGAAGGAACACTTTCAAAAAATTCTACAGCGCGATTAATTGTCATATCCAACACATCAGCTATACTTTTCCCTTTAAAACGTACTTCTAATGTTTCACGGTTATAACGCTTACCGTGACAGGTTTCACATGGCACGTAAACGTCTGGTAAAAAGTTCATTTCAATGGTTTTATAACCATTTCCTTTACAAGTCTCACACCGCCCTCCTGAAACATTGAACGAAAATCGTCCGGGTTTATATCCTCTCATTTTAGCTTCAGGCAAATTTACATATAAAGAACGTATATCAGAAAATATACCTGAATAGGTAGCCGGAGTGGAACGAGGTGTACGCCCCAATGGGCTTTGATCCACATTGACAACTTTATCTATATGTTCTAACCCTATTATCTTATCATAGGGCATCGGATCTTTCAGAGAACGGTAAAAACGTTGAGATAAGATGGGATAAAGCGTCTCGTTAATCAATGTGGATTTACCACTACCTGACACCCCCGTAACGCAAATTAATGTGCCTAAAGGGAAGTCGACCGATATATCTTTCAAATTATTCCCTTTCGCCCCTTCCAAACGGAGTTTGTATCCATTACCGGTTCTACGTGTCTGAGGTATTTCTATGGTAGTATTACCATTTAAATAATTACTTGTTAATGTCTTTGTCTTAAGCATTATACGTGGTGTTCCCTGAAATACCACCTCACCTCCATTACGCCCGGCTTTTGGCCCCATATCTATCACATAATCGGCATTAAGCATCATGTCTTTGTCGTGCTCAACTACTATCACCGTATTTCCAACATCGCGTAGCTTCTTCAAGGAATCAATTAACCGCACATTATCACGTTGATGCAGCCCAATACTAGGTTCATCTAGTATATACAACACATTCACCAATTGTGAACCAATTTGTGTTGCCAACCGAATACGCTGACTTTCACCTCCAGACAAGGTACAAGAAGAACGATTTAACGATAAATAATCAAGACCTACATCCAATAAAAACTTCAAGCGTCCAGCTATTTCTTTTATAATTTCAGAGCCAATCAGTTTCTGCTTATTCGACAAAATAGGTTCTACGGACGTAATCCATTCATACAAATCTTTTAGATCCATTGATGAAACGTCTGCAATATTCTTATCTGCAATTCGGAAATGGAGTGCTTCTTTATTCAAACGCGCGCCATTGCATACCGGACATACAGATGTTTTAGCAAACTGTTCTACCCACTTTTGAGCCGATGCAGACATCTCGCGATCGCCCATTTGCTGAATATACTTTACCACACCGTCAAACGAGACGTAATAATCAGTGGAGGTATGCACCAATTCAGCTTTAATACGTAAACGCTCCCCACAACCATTAAAAATGGCATCCAAAACATCCTCTGAAAGTTCGCGAATTGGTGTTTTCAAATCGTACCCAGCCTTTTCCAATAAGGCTTCTATTTGCCAAAAGATCAAACCGTTCTTATATTTCCCCAAAGGTAAAATGGCTCCTTCATAAATGGACAGATCTTTATTCGGGATCACTTTTTCCCAATCTATCATGCTCACAACGCCCAACCCCTTACATTTGGGGCAAGCGCCCATGGTAGAGTTAAATGAAAAATTATGAGGAGCTGGATCTTTATAGGCAATACCAGAAACCGGACACATCAAGCGCTTACTGTAATGTCTGATGCTTTCGTCCGTATGATCCAACACAGACAATAATCCATTTCCTTGTACGAGTGCCGTTGATACACTTTTCTTTAACCGGTCATCATCTTTGTCCTGGACAACCAATTTGTCGACGACCAATTCAATAGTGTGGTTCTTATATCTGTCCAGTTTTAGTCCTTTGGACAGCTCTACCAATTCGCCATCAACCCGAACGGACACAAAGCCCTTTCGACGTAAGGATTCAAATAATTCTTTGTAATGTCCCTTGCGGTTTTTAACAATCGGAGAAAGCATATAGATCTTATGCCCAGCATAATCTTTCAATATCATCTCGAGGAGTTGCTCTTCGGTATATTTAACCATTTTCTCTCCTGAAACGTAAGAGTATGCCTCTCCTATCCTAGCGTACAATAAACGTATGTAATCGTAAATTTCAGTAACCGTACCAACGGTAGACCGAGGGTTCTTATTCGTGGTTTTCTGCTCAATACTGATAACCGGACTTAATCCCGAGATCTTATCCACATCAGGGCGTTCCATGTTATCCATGAAATTACGGGCATAAGCAGAAAACGTTTCTATATAGCGTCGTTGTCCTTCAGCAAAAATAGTATCGAAAGCAAGCGAACTTTTACCGCTTCCGCTTAACCCTGTTATAACAGTTAAGCTATTACGCGGAATGTTCACATCCACATTCTTCAGATTATGTACTCTTGCTCCAAGAACCTCTATCGTATCACTCATACCTAAATTACCCCCTAAAAATTATTCGGTGGAAGATGATGCATCATCTCCTACCCCTCGTAACAGATTTACATCACGTTTAATTTCATAATTAATGCCATCCGCACCTTTGGCTTTTATCAGGCAAAAATAAACTCCCTCTTTTACATTCGTTCCACGATACGTACCGTCCCATCCGGAATCTATGTCACTCCATTCAAATAAACATTTACCCCATCGGTTATAAATATATCCTTTGAAGCTAATGATACTCTGATAACCTTCTTTGACTTTAAAAATATCATTCTGGCCATCTCCGTTTGGAGAAAAGGCATTGGGTACTTCCAGTTTCGATGTGCTTATGATAAGTGAAAAAGGAACATCTTGCTCATACTCAACCGTATCCGTATTGTGTACAAAGGAAGCATATAATTTGGCATACATCGTTCCTGACTGCCGAAAGGTATAATCAACCGTTTCATCATACCTCACCAAAAAGGGATTATTCTCGTTACCAGCGACAAATAAGCGCCACTCATAATGCGGTGTGTAATTACCTAAATCTGAAACATCTATGCTGAAACGAGCAATCGCTGGCGCTGATCCTGAAAACTCGTCATATCGTTCAAAAATACCATCCACCTCAATTTCCATTTTAGGTTCAATTGAGGGGTATATATCCTGTGCAGATAAAACTTGTGGACATAAAGATGCTATTATGCCCATCATAATCATCATTATTCGCGATCTCATATTCTTTCTTTCTGCAAAATTAATGTTTCTCACCGAATAAAGCACTTTTTTTTCGTACTTTTGTATGCAAATAAACAGATTGACCTCGGAACATATGAGTAAATTTATCGTTGTGTTTTTATTTATCACAAGCATTTTTGCGCAGCTTGGTTATGCCCAACAAACCACTTATAAGAAACATTTGGTTGCCCAAGGAGAAACTCTATATTCATTAGCTAAGTTGTACAATCTTTCGGTTGACGAACTATATAAAGCCAATCCAGACTTGGATTCTTTAAAGATGAGAGCCGGTATATACATTCAAATACCTGTTTCGGAAATTTCAAAGACTCATGTTGTCCAGAAAAAAGAAACATTATATAGTATCGCACAACTCTATGCTTGTACGGTCAATGATCTATTACGGGTGAATCCAGAAATATCCCTTCAAGATAAATTGAAAAAAGGTTTTGTGCTAAAAATACCTGCAAAAGTAGTTTCACCTACATCATCAACAGTTATTACGCCAACCGTAAAAACACCTATTCCTACGCCACAAGTACAAGAAAACAAAATACGTATTGCCATTGTAATGCCATTTAAAACAGGAAATAGCACTAGCGAAAGAGCTGTAGAATTTTATCAGGGAGTATTGCTGGCCATAGACAGTTTGAGGAAAAACGATAAAAAGACAATAGAAGTTTACGCTTATGAATCTGGACTGTCAGAAGCTGACATTCAAAATGTCTTGAAACAAACTACTTTAAAGCAAGCGCAACTTATTTTTGGCCCGGTTTTCGCAAGTCAAATACCAGTTCTTTCCGACTATGCAAAAAGAAATGAAATCCCCTTGGTTATTCCATTTTCCTCAAAATGTTATGATTGGGAGACCAATCCTTACGTGTATCTGGTAAATACGCCCGAAAACATTCAAGGGCAAATCGTTTATAGTGAATATGCCAAACTTTTTAAGCACGCACATACTGTTTTTATTGAATCATCAACGAAAGCTCCGATTAATTTCATCACCCAGTTTGAAAACTTTTTGCTAAAAAAAGGACTGAGCTATAACCGTTCTCCGTATATATCTACAGAAGAAGATCTGCTAAGCGTCTTTTCCAAAGAAAAAACAAATGTTGTGATACCATCGGGTATGGATATCAATAGTCTGAATGTTTTAATACCGCAATTAAAGACCTTCTTGCGTAAACATCCGGAATATACCATCCGTCTGTTTGGTTATCCAGAGTGGCAAACATATACAGGTTCTCAATTAGAAAACTTTCATCTATTTGACACCTACATCTATTCGCCTTTTTATCGCAATCCACTAGATCGAAATGCTACTTCATTCGATAAACTATACGAAGCCAATTTCAACAAACCTATGATTAGTACCTATCCCCGAATTGCCATGTTTGGATATGACTGTGGGGGCTATTTTGTTAAGATGCTTCAACAGTATGGTAAGAATGTGGACAATAAGAAAATATCTATTCTGCCAGTACAAAGTGCTTTTTCATTTAACCGACCAAACAAAGGTAGCGGTTTGGTGAATACAGGCTTGTACTTCATAAATTATAAAACAGATCATACAATAGCAAAATACATCGTTGAATAATGAATGGTTTCAGATTTTTGGTAATTGTTATGTTCGCTATAGTACATCACCATGTAAGTTTGGTGCATGCACAAGTAGGGGAAACACGTAACTCAATTGCATTAGGTTTTAGTGGAGGTATGAACTTCAATACGATCTCTTTTGATCCGACAGTAAAGCAGGGAATGCATAATGGACTGACTGGGGGCATTACCTTCCGATACACGTGCGAGAAATATTTCACTACATTGTGTGCCTTACAAATCGAATTAAACTACTCGCAATTGGGTTGGAAAGAAGATATCATGAACTCTCAAGAAGAAAAGTTGCCCGATACCTACCAGCGAGATATTAATTATATCCAGCTCCCCTTACTGGCAAGGCTGGCATGGGGAAAAGAACATAAAGGTTTGATGTTTTTTATTCTAGCCGGTCCGCAAGTTGGTTTTTGTTTGGGTGACGCAAGCAAGAAAAGCGATCAATGGACACTTGCTCCTGACGGTAATCCTGACCGGCCTAATAACATGTATAAACAATATGGCATGGCTATCAAAAATAAATTTGATTATGGTATCACCGGAGGTCTTGGGGTTGAGCTAAATACAAAAATAGGCCATTTTGTTTTAGAAGGCCGCTACTATTATGGTTTAAGCGATATCTTTGGAAACTCTAAGAAAGATGTTTTTGCTCGTTCTGCAAATGGTACCATTGTGGCCAAAGTTGGTTACCTATTCGATCTGAAAAAAGAAAAATAGCTTCCCACAATTATTGAGAAGCTGTTTTCCTTAATATTTTCTCGATCTCATCAAACTGTTTTCCCATATTCAGGTTCAAGTAAATACGATATAAAACAGGTGCCCATTTATCACTTGCATCTGGCTTATAAAAACGATATTTCTCCATATATGGGAGTGCTGTTCGATACAACAGTCGAAGTTGTTTCTTGAATTCACGCAATTGAGCGATAGACACATTCGTACCAATTGCTTTTTCCATATCAGCTGCCCTGTTACAATAACAAGCTCCTAAATTATAATAAGTTTCAGCATGTGTTGAATCAAGAGAAAGAATTTCCATAGATTCAGCAATACATGCATCATACGCTTTCATATTCATCAAACTCAAGCTTTTGGCATACTTATACAACACATTGGTCTTATCCGTTGTTATCATAGTATCAGCCAACAACAAAGCCCTGTCATATTGTGCATGTACATTATAGTAATCAAACAGTGTTGTAAAGAAGTAGGAAGCCGTCGGATATTCCCTAATGCCTTGTTGTAAAGTTGAAACCATGGACAACGTATCTTTGCTATGCCCATAAGAGCTTGCCAACAATTCCAGCACTGCACTACGATAAACACGGTCCTTTAGAGCGAGATCTTTGTATTTAAACACCTTATTATAATCTCCTTGTTTATATCCGCTCGACACACACCAATAGGCAATACGAGGACGAGAACGATCTTTCTCCTGATATTGTTCACTATCCAAAATGGGCGATTCGGCAGCATCTAAATATGCCGAGAAAAAAGTGTAGGCTTGTTTATAATCAGACTTTTTCAAAAAGAATTTACCGCCGCTTGCCAAGTTGGGATAATAGCGTTTTAATATAAGTCGGCTTTTAGCCCTTGATTTAATGCGGATACGTCCTTTTTTATCTGGTATTTGTTCCACAGAGTCACAAGCTATCAAGCTTTCAAAAATACCCAATGTACTTGTAAAGAACTTTGCCGTATCATAGGATTGTTTGAGATACACCTTTTCATTTTCTACATCATTTATTTTTTGCCAAACAGCCGCTTTCAATAAATACAACTGCGGATCTCGTGCAAATTTTTCATTCTTTGTACAGTCAGAAAGAATCTGTAAAGACTTATCCAAATCCCTATTCGCTTTAATATTAGCTTTGATTGGTTTGTATGCCTTTTGGGCCGAAACCGTATTATATCCTATCAAAAAAATACAAAGTATAGTCAGTATACGCATGTGTTATCCTATTTCGGGCAAAGTTAAGCATTTATTAAAACATAACGTCCTGCACAATCAAAAGTTTGTGCAGGACGTAGTCTTCTTTAACGCCTTTTTAATTTGCACCTAACAGCGCATCTACTTCTTTTTCTTTCTCTTTCTCGCCTAAGTTGTAATACACGTTTTTCAAGTTAGGCCCCCAAATTTTCACCTCCTTAGGAGCTAACTCACGCACTTTTTCAAAGTGAGGAAGCGCCTGACGGTAGAATCCTAAAACCTTTTCACGGTCTTCTTTATTGTCCAAACGGAGTTGGTCTCGCATACTGACAATTTCATTGATATAAGAAACACCTAGGTTCAAACTTGCCTCCCAAAATTGTGGATCAAGTTCCAATGCTTTCTGGAAAGCGGTACGTGAATTCGCGTATTGGTTGTCATTCAATAAAATACATCCACGAGCATACCAGGCAATTTTATTGTTTGGTGATGTTTCTACAATCTCATTAGCTGTTTCCAAAGATTCCTTCTTCTGATGTTTTTGGTTATAGTAGTAAAGAAGGTTCTGCGTATAAGCCGTATTATTTGTTACATGCTTAATGGCTTCTTTTGAACTTTCTACCCATTTTGCAGTATCACCCAATTGCAACAAAGCCGCCAGCTTCATTATATAGCCGTCATTTGCGAACTCAGCCTCTGTCAAAGCTCTGTCCACATTGGCCAAAACCTTATTCCAATCCTTCATTTGATAAGCCAACATAGAAGCATAATAAGCCATCTTCTTATAGTTTTTCTCATCAGCTTTATAGATAGAGTCTGTTTCTGCAGAAGAGAAAACCGGAGACTTAGGCATTTCTACAAATTTCGTAAACGAATCATAAGCTCCTTTCAGATCCTTATTGGCATTTTGGAACACACCAGCATACTGGAAATAAGGTAACATTTGTGCCACCATTTTCTTATTGTTTACCGCATATTTAGACTTGACACGGCCCTTTGCGTCCGGCTTCACATCCAACTCATGGCTTTTATTGAAATACTCAATCGCTTTATTCAGTGAGGAAATAAACAAAGCCGTATCCAATGGCTGGTTGGCTGCCGCTTTACGAATCTCAGTATCCACATAACGGCTATGAATATTTCCGGCCAAATTATACGCACCAGCCAAATTTTTTGTTAAACCACTTGTCAGTGCTGGAGCTAAAGTTTCAGCAGCTTCCGCCACTTTATCTTCTCCAAGTAAGGTCTCAGCCTTACTTATCAAGCTGTTCTGAGCGTTCGCGATAGTAAAGCCAGACAGCATAAAACCCATTGTAAATAAAATTTTTCTCATAATTTACTATTTGAAATGGTTGTTATTAATCTAGATTTTCATTATTTTCTGTGGATGTTTCTACTGCATCAACAGAAAGTGCTTCGGTATTTTCTATTTCTTCTTCAACCTCTGTGGGAACTTGGCATACACTACTAATAGTATCGTTACGCTTGCCTAGATTTATCAATTTCACTCCCTGGGTGGCGCGTCCCATCACACGTACATCCTGCACGCGCAAACGAATGGTAATGCCACTCTTATTGATAATCATCAAATCGTTTTCATCTGTTACCACCTTTATAGCAACCAATTTACCGGTCTTGTCCGTAATATTCATGGTTTTAACACCCTTTCCACCACGGTTGGTTATTCGGTAATCATTTATATCGCTGCGTTTTCCAAATCCTTGTTCACTGACAACCATAATTGTTTCTGTGTTAAAGTCATTTACGCAAACCATACCTATTACTTCGTCTTGTTGGTCATCATCCAGAATCATACCGCGTACGCCGGTAGCTGTACGTCCCATAGTACGAACCGCTGTTTCGTGGAACCGGATGGCACGCCCGTTTTTGTTCGCTATAACAATCTCGTCTTCGCCATTAGTCAAACATACACTAACCACACGATCATCTTCACGAATAGTAATTGCATTGACTCCGTTTGTACGAGGTCGTGAATATTCGCTCAAGCAGGTCTTCTTAATTACACCATTTTTGGTACAGAACAGCACGTAATGCGAATTACAGAAATCTGCATCACCCAATTTGCGGATATGTAAACATGCATTGATGGCATCGTCGCTATCAATATTCAACATATTCTGGATGGCACGCCCTTTCGAGGTTTTATTGCCTTCGGGCAACTCATAAACCTTCAACCAGAAACAACGTCCTTTTTGCGTGAAGAAAAGCATCGTATTATGCATCGTGGCCGGATAAATGGCTTCGATAAAGTCTTCATCGCGCGTACTGCCGCCTTTACTGCCAACGCCACCTCTGGCTTGCGCACGGAATTCAGCCAATGGAGTACGTTTGATGTATCCCATGTGACTGATTGTTATAACCATTTCGTCATCAGAGTAAAAGTCTTCAGGATTGAACTCTTCACCGGCTAACACTATTTCGCTACGGCGTTCATCTCCCCATTTCTCTTTCACCTCGATCAGCTCGTCTTTGATTACATTTTTACGCAACTCATCATCTACCAGTATTTGTTCATAATAAGCAATACGCTTCATTATTTCCTCGTATTCAGCGTGAAGTTGATCTTGCAACAAACCGGTGAGCTGGCGTAGACGCATCTCCACAATGGCGCGTGCCTGGATATCGTCTAATTCGAATCTCTCCTTCAAACCATCTATGGCTATTTGAGGTGTTTTGGCTGCACGGATAATGCGAATTACCTCTTCTATGTTATCGCTTGCTATGATGAAACCACGCAAAATGTGAGCACGTTCTTGCGCCTTTCGCAAATCGAACTTTGTTCGACGGATAACCACATCGTAACGGTGTTCTACGAAGCATTTGATACAATCTTTTAATGTTAGCAGTTTGGGACGGCCATGTACCAATGCAATACAATTGACACTGAAACTGGTTTGCAAAGCTGTCATCTTGAAAAGCTTATTGAGCACAACGTTGGCGTTGAAATCACGCTTCACATCTACCACAATACGCATACCTTCCCGGTCTGACTCGTCATTGACATTGCTGATGCCGTCCAAACGCTTATCGTTTACCAGTTCTGCAATGTATTTGATCAATTCGGCCTTGTTAACACCATACGGAATTTCGGTCACAACAATTTTATCATGCTGCGCCCCGGTTTCAATTTCGGCACGTGCGCGCATAATCACACGCCCGCGTCCAGTCGTATAAGCATTCCGTACTCCCTGCATACCATAGATGAAACCACCCGTAGGGAAGTCCGGTGCTTTTACATATTGCATCAGTCCTTCAACATCAATATCGTTATCGTCCAAATAAGCGATACAAGCATCCACCACCTCAGTCAAATTGTGAGTCGGGATATTGGTAGCCATACCAACCGCAATACCATTCGCTCCGTTTACCAATAAGTTGGGGATACGCGTCGGCATAACGGTCGGCTCTGTGGTCGATCCATCATAATTGGGCTGCATATCAACTGTTTCCTTGTTGATATCCGTCATCATGGCTTCTCCTAAAGACTGCAAGCGAGCCTCCGTATATCGCATCGCTGCGGCAGAGTCTCCGTCAACAGATCCGAAGTTTCCATGACCATCAACCAGCATATAGCGCATGGACCATGGCTGGGCCATACGAACCAGTGCGCCATAAATGGAACTGTCGCCATGAGGGTGATACTTACCCATCACCTCACCTACGGTGTTTGCCGACTTTTTATATTTTTTATCGTGTGTATTACCCAGCCCCATCATACCGTAAAGAATGCGGCGATGAACCGGTTTAAATCCGTCACGAACAT
>CABSGW010000057.1 GCA_902477365.1 uncultured Prevotellaceae bacterium | reverse complement strand
GGTTTCTCCGGCACGCCCTTGGTTATTGGCTGTCATATAAATTCTTTTACCGCTCATTTGTACGCCTGCTTTGTCTAGCATTTGTTTGCACCTTCTCTGGCATCCTACAGGGTCTTTGGGATCTCTCGGTTGAAACGCACTGACAGGAATAACGTCCGCAATGTCGGTGAGTTGGGGGTGTTTTATCGGATTAGTCGGGGTGTCGATGTTTTTGTCTTCTGTGCTGTCCTCTGGAACAGAGTCGTGTTTCGTTGAGTCTTCGTTTGATTCCAATACAAAAGAGTCGTTGGGAGGGGTCTTTCCTCCAAAGCTGCCGGTAACTTCAACAGGCTTTAACACGTTGTCTGTACTGTTTCCTTCTCTGTAACCCAATCCTTCCACATACCCTCCGGGCCAAAGTTTTTGTTCATAGAGAGTTATATATTCTTCTATCGTGAAATGTGTCTTATCTTTATTGGTCGTGTTGTCGGTAGTACTGCCGTCTTCTGTGACGGGTTGATAGATGGAGTCTTCGTCCAAAAAAACAGAACCGTTAACGTCTGTAGAGTCGGAAACCGCGCCGGAGTTGGGATTTGCTTCGTCATCCAGAAAGACCCAGTTCCCGTCTTCGTCAAAATATCCTTTATAGCGGTTACCGGAGCCATCTACAAAAACATCATCATCGTAAAAACCTGTGCCGTGGTAACCGGAATCCGAATAATCTCCAGAGCCGGTATAGTCGCCGGAACCTAAATAACCTGAATTCCCGCTTCCGCTTCCTCCATTGTCCGTGGGGACACTGGCCGATGCCAGTGCATAATTTTGTATACCTTCGTTGTTTGTCGATGAAAAGGGGCTGACTGGAGTGAACGGATTGTTTCCCATACTATATAGTATAGGCACTCCATTACGGTTTATCAAAATGTCTCCGCCTACGTATATGCGTTGTTCATGTTCACTCAGAACCGGCATCATCGTAGCCAGTTCATCCAGATTAGCTTTAGTAAGTTTACGCATGGCTTAAAATGTTTTAGTTTGTAAAATTGCGGTAAAAATAAGTTTTTTATGGCATATAATCAAGTTTAAACAAAAAAATATGATTTAAGTTTGCTTTTTGTTGGAGAATTTTCCTGGATATGGTTGAATACCGGGAGGAGCGATTGTATTGAACGGCCGGAATTTGTTGTTTTTTCTGTCTGTTTGAAGACTTTGAAGGACATTGTGCCTGGTTGGGGATGTACATCATCCGTAAATAGCTGCCAATTAAAGGGTATATGAAAGATGGAATAACACCTTTTTCTGTATGATATATGTAGCTATGACAACATAAAATTGTAATTTTGCAATCGTGGAAATTTCCGATTTACTTCAATACTATGGCCGTCATCCGCAGATGAAGGCCTTTTCAAGGTTATTGGCCGATGAGAGTTTACCTGTAGTACATGTTGAGGGACTAAAAGGTTCTGCTGCTCCTGTATGGTTTGGCTGTGTGGCAAAGCTTTGGGGGGATGTGCTGAGGCATCCGGTCGTTTTTATGCTTCGGGATGAAGAGGAAGCCGGCTATTTTTATCAAGACCTGGTGCAGCTGTTGGACGAAGAGCGTGTGTTGTTTTACCCTTCTACTTTTCGCCGGGCGGTGAAATACGCCCAGCGCGATGCGGCTAATGAGATTTTGCGCACCGAGGTGTTGGGACGGTTGAGCAAGGGCGATAACGTGTATGTAGTGACTTATCCGGAAGCGATGGCCGAGAAAGTACCTTCAAAGAGCACACTTCACGAGCACACGTTGGAGCTCAAGGTGGGACAAGAGGTGGATATGGGCTTTTTGGAGGAGCAATTTAAAAAGCTTGGCTTCCGCTTGCGTGATTATGTGTATGAACCGGGCGAGTTCGCTATCCGTGGTAGTATTCTTGATGTGTATTCGTATGCTTCTGAGTATCCTTTCCGAATCGACTTTTTTGGTGACGAGATAGACTCTATCCGTACGTTCGAGGTGCAGACGCAGTTGTCGCGTGACAAACAATCCGGTGTAACCATTGTTCCGGAAATGGCTGGTGGAGATGAGCAATATGTGGCTTTTGGCGAGTTGTGGCCGGCCGGTACACTCTATGTGACACGCGACTTTAAATTTGTGTGGGAAAAGGTGGAACAGATATTCCAGGAGGGGTTTGCACGGCAGGCGGTGATGGAACAACAGGCGCTGTCGGAACAGGACGAGGCCGAACGGTATGGTGAACTGAGGCGTGAGCTGCTGTTGATTGACGGTAACAGGTTGTTGCGGAGCATACAAGGGTTCAGGCGGGTAGAACTGGAGGGACGGTCATTATTAGATAAGCCGGCAGCTAAATTGCAGGTAAGCACTACCGAACAGCCCATTTTTCATAAAAACTTCGAGCTGGTTCAGCAGAGTTTTCTGTCCTATCAGTCGAAGGGATATAGGCTTTATGTATTGGCAGACAGTCCTAAGCAGAACGACCGGCTGCGGTCTATCTTTGAAGGAATGGGAGGGGGGATCACTTTTGTGCCGGTAGAGAAGACCATTCATGCCGGATTTGTGGATGACGATTTGAAAGTATGTCTGTTTACAGATCACCAGTTGTTCGATCGTTTCCATAAATATAATTTGCGTAGCGACCGTGCCCGTAGTGGCAAGGTAGCTCTTACGTTGAAAGAACTGAGCCTGTTTGAACCCGGCGACTTTGTGGTGCATGTGGATCACGGAGTGGGGCGATTTTCGGGCTTGGTGCGTACACCGGGAAAAGACGGTACGATGCAGGAAGTTATTAAGCTGGTGTATCAAAATGATGATGTGGTTTTTGTTTCCATTCATTCGTTGCATAAGGTCAGTAAATATAAAGGGAAAGATGGCGAGCCTCCACGCTTGAATCGATTGGGTACAGGAGCTTGGGAAAAGCTGAAAGAGCGTACCAAGAAGAAGATAAAAGACATTGCCCGCGATTTGATACAGCTCTATTCGCGCCGAAAAGAAGAGAAGGGTTTTTCGTTTAGTCGTGACACTTTTTTGCAGCATGAACTGGAGGCCAGCTTCAGGTATGAGGATACGCCCGATCAGCTGAAAGTGACACAGGAAGTAAAGGCTGACATGGAAAAAGACCGTCCGATGGATCGTTTGGTGTGTGGAGATGTGGGTTTTGGTAAGACGGAGATTGCCATACGTGCCGCGTTTAAGGCTGCTTGTGACAATAAGCAGGTAGCCGTGATGGTTCCTACTACGGTACTGGCTTTGCAGCATTATAAAACCTTTCGGGAACGGTTGCGGAATTTTCCGGTGCGTGTAGATTATTTGACCCGTGCGCGCACACCGCAACAGACTCGTGGTGTGCTGAACGGATTGGCCGATGGTACGATACAGATTGTTGTGGGGACACATAAACTTATTGGCAAGAGCATAAAATTTAAGGACTTAGGACTTCTGATTATTGACGAGGAGCAGAAGTTCGGGGTTGCAGTAAAGGAGAAATTACGCCAGTTGAAGGTGAATGTGGATACCCTGACAATGACGGCTACGCCCATTCCGCGTACATTGCAGTTTTCGCTGATGGGCGCGCGCGACTTGTCGGTCATCCAGACTCCTCCTCCAAACAGGCATCCTATCCAGACTGAGATACATACGTTTGGCCATGAGGTAATTGCTGATGCGGTTAACTTTGAGTTAAGCAGAAACGGACAGGTGTTTATTGTGAGTAACCGTATTGCTTCATTGCCTCATATAGAGTCGTTGCTTCATAAATATGTGCCCGACGCCCGTGTCTGTATCGGGCACGGACAGATGCCTCCCGAGAAATTGGAACAAATTATTCTGGATTTCGTGAACCAGGAATATGATGTGTTGGTAGCAACAACCATTGTTGAGAGTGGCATTGACATTCCCAATGCCAATACAATTATAATAGATGCGGCACATCATTTCGGGCTAAGCGATTTACACCAGATGCGCGGACGGGTAGGACGTAGTAACCGGAAAGCGTTTTGTTATTTGCTGGCCCCTCCATTAGCCTTGTTGCCCGATGATGCCCGCCGCCGTTTGCAGGCAATTGAGAACTATTGTGATTTGGGTAGTGGTATTCATATCGCTATGCAGGATTTGGATATTCGTGGTGCAGGCAACCTGTTGGGGGCTGAACAGAGTGGGTTTATTGCCGATTTGGGTTACGAAACCTATCAGAAAATATTGGCTGAAGCTGTGATAGAACTGAAGAACGACGAATTTGCCGATTTGTATGCAGAAGAAGTGAAACATAGCAACGAATTGTCAGGTGATTTGTTTGTGGATGATTGTTCACTGGATAGCGACCTGCAAATGTACTTTCCAGAGACCTATATACCGGGAAGCAGTGAACGCATGTTGCTTTATCGTGAGTTGGACGGACTGGAATCGGATGACGAGGTGGAGGCTTTCCGTAAGCGGTTGGAAGACCGTTTCGGACCTGTTCCGGCTGTAGGGGAAGAGTTAATTCGGGTTGTGGCGCTGCGTAGGCTGGGACGGAAATTGGGAGTTGAACGCGTGTTGTTGAAGACTGGCCGTATGTCACTTTTCTTCGTATCTAATTTTGAAAGCGCTTTTTATAAGAGCAATGCGTTTGGTCGCTGTATTGATTATGCTGCCACCCATATACAGCGTTGTGAGTTGGCCGAGGTAAACGGAAAACGGCGTATGGTGGTACGCGATGTGCCCGATGTGGCTACTGCGGTATCGGTACTGAATATGATTATTGGCGATAAGCGTACCTGATTTATTCTGCCGTAACACCTGTTTCTGTCGGGTGGTTTTGTGGATGTGGCTTGTCTATATGCAGCTGTAGAATTCGTACCTCTGCATTGGTCATGCGTGGAGTGTCTGCAATGGTGCATCCTTGGATGGTGGCTTGGATACATCGGTTGAACAGTCCGTGTCCAACGGCTAATATCGTTTGATGATCATAGTGTGCGATAAGGTCTGCAAGTAGCTTTTTAGCTCGTTTGTGCATGGCTTCAACGCTTTCCACAGAGGGAGGAAATTGTTGAAGTTTCCGTTTCTCGGTGATGGAAGTACCTGTGAGTACACCCCAATCCCGTTCACGCAACATCGGATAGGAAATGATGGGAAGCTGATGAGGCTCGTTCAGAATGTTTGCAGTATCGAGTGCCCGTTGCAGGTCGCTGCACAACAATGCGTCAAAAGATATATTTGACAGCTGGTCACGCAGAATGGCAGCTTGCATGCGTCCTTTGGTGGTAAGCTGTCCCGGGAGGTGGCCCTGCAATAGTTGGGCTACGTTTTCATGTGTTTCACCGTGTCTTACAAGATAGAGAGTTACCATAGGCTATATTGCTAAACAGGAAGTAGGACAAAATTAGTGAAAAAGACGGATACATGAAAATAAGTTTGTATTTTCGTCCTAGGAATATTTTAAAATAGATTGATATGAAAGTTATAAGAGGTTCACTATTCAGAGCTATATGTGCGATTGTACTGGGCGTATTATTAGTGATGTATCCGGATAAGACAACGGAATTGTTGGTGGTGATTGTAGGTTGTTTCTTCTTGGTTCCGGGAGTGGTGACGCTGCTGAGTTATTTTACCCGTTCGAAAAGCGAGCGGAGAATATTTCCGACAATGGGGCTTGGCAGTGTATTGTTAGGATTGATCCTTATTTTGATGCCGGCTTTTTTTGTCACTTTCTTGATGTATGTATTGGGCTTTGCATTGCTGTTGGCCGGTGCGGCACAAGTTAGTAGTTTGCTCCGGATGCGGCGGTTTACCGTTGTTCCTGTTTCGCTCTATATCGTACCGGTGCTTGTACTGTTGGCCGGATTGGTGATTATCGTTAATCCCATTGAAGTGGCCGGTTATCCTTTTCTGATTTTAGGTATAAGCAGTATTGTTTGTGGACTTTCGGAACTGTGGAATGCGTATAAATTTCGTAATGTAGTACGCATCACGGATGTTAGCACCGGACAATTTGAAGAGGCAGAAGAGATAAAGGACTAACGTTTGAAGCAAAGGAAAAAGATGCCGATCCGCTCATAATCAAGCGCGATCGGCATCTTCTTTGATACTATATGTGCCGTTAAGGCTTCATGACTACACCAATGCTCTTTTTACCGTCCATCTTAATGATGATGGGCTTTTCAAAACGCACATGGCGTAAGTACGTGCTTTCGGTAATAGCAGGTTGCTGATTCAGGAACTCTTCGTCAAACCAGCCATCTTGTTTGAATGGATTGATGGTGAAATAACCTACTCCGAACGATGTCAGATTCTGGAAAAAATGCGTTCCTTGGCTGGGATCTACCCGATAGTTTTCTAAACCACATTCAACAATAACACGTGCATTACTGATGTGTGGCCACTTCACCGGGATGCCAAGCCATGGATCGCTGCTTCCCCATCTTCCGGGACCAACCAGTACAAAACCTTTTTCCTCAGCAGTAAATTGACGGTTCAATTTTTCAATCTCATAAGCTATGAGTTGATTGTTGGAAGCGCTGAATGCTCCGCTTTTAATGTAAACCACATCATGGATGTCGTTGACGATGCCGTGTCCTAAAACACTGGTCGAGGAAAGAATCGTCTCTGGGTTGGAGATACCCGAAATGTCTTCTTCCATAACTTCCTTATTGTCTACAATCGGGCGTATTTGCAACAGATAGAATGTTGCTTTCTCGGGATTCTCCGGATGAATGTTCATTGCAAATTCTATTTCTATCGGTCGTCCCATTTCTGATTCCCCGATATGGAGAATTTGTACTAAAGTCTCGGCTAAGGGATATTTTTCGTGTTCTAAGATGTTGACAAATGAAATGATTTTGCGTCCACCGGGGTAATATCCGTCACGTATAATCATGTCGTAAGGATCATACGTGGAAGAGGTAAGTTTCAATGTTCCGTCAGAATCAGCATCTTTGATGTGCAATTTGAGTAAATTAAAGGCATCGTCTACGGAGAAAGGGGTTTTCAAGTTGTTCAGGTCAAGTGCATAGAATTTGGTCTGTGTCTCCTTTAAAGCCAAGTCCATGGTGCTGGTTTGTAAGATGTTGTGAGGATGTTTGGGCGAGAAACGTAACGTAACTCCACCGTCAACGATATATTTGCCCAGTCCCAATGCAACATTGGCGATACCTTCTTCCGCTTTTTCATCACCAATCGGGTAAAAGTTAAGCGATCGTGCTACACCCGACATGGTAGGGTAGAAACGGTCGCCATATGCAGTACCTACAACCTCCTGTAAAATAACGGCCATTTTCTCCTGGTCTATCAAGTTGGATGTCGCCGTCATATAAGCCTTACTGTCCCGATAGAAAACTGATGCGTATACAGCCTTTATTGCGTTACGTAGCAAAGAAAGCATTTCCTGTTTGTTGTCTACTTTCGGCACCATGTACGTGGAATAAATACCGGCAAACGGTTGGTAGTGGGAGTCTTCCAATAAACTGGAGGAACGGATGGCAATAGGGCTGTTCACCACTTCAAAAATAGCAAGTAGGTCATCAATGATTCGGTCTGGCAAACTTGCTTGTAAGAAGTGCTGAAGAATTGTTTCGTCATCGGCATCGCTTAATGCTATCGGATAAAGTTCATTGCGTTCCATGAACTCATCGAATATATCCGTACAGATTACGACAGTCCGAGGGATGGTGACGGCTAAATTGTCATATTCTAAACGCGGGTAACGTTTTACCATAGCTCCCATAAAAGCCAGACCACGGCCTTTTCCTCCCAAAGATCCGTCTCCGATACGGGCAAAATTACTATATTCGTCAAACCGGTCTTTTTGATAGATAGCTACTACACCCGAGTTTTTCATGCGGCGATATTGGACAATCAGATCAAAGATCAGCTGTCGGGCTTCGTTCATGTCCTTGTAATCGCTTACATCTACGTGTTTCAGTATTTCGGCCGGCGGGAACATGGCACGCGAATAGAAAAAACGCGAGAAATGATTGCGGGACAAATGGTAAATCAGTGAGTCATCTGGAATTTGGTGTATCTTTTGTTGCAGGTCTTTAAGCGTCCGGATTCGCATAATCTCTTTCTTGCTGTGTGGGTCGAGGATAATAAAGTCACCGAAACCAAAGCGTCTCATGATCTTTTTGCGCAGATCTTGCGGATAGCTTTTAGAGTTCTTATCGATGAAAGATGCGTGCAACTCTTTCGCATATATGCGGTTGTTGGAATCTGAAGACTCCATAATGAAGGGTACAATCAATCCGGTTTTGCGCACGTATTGTCCAAATTTATAACCGGCATACGGATCTTTTTCGCCGTTCCGCATAAAGCTCATGTCAGATACAATACCTAGTATATTGTCTTTGTACTGGTCAAATATACGGATGGCTTCTTCGTATGTACGCGCCAGTTTTATTTTGGGCCGACCCCGCATACGCAATGTTTGCTGGTGTCCATTGAGCGCTTCTTTAGAAAATTCCTGACTTTGTTCCAATACAAACTTGTAGAGATGGGTGAGGGCCGAAGAGTAGAAACGGATAGAATCCTCAACCAATAAAATGATTTGTACGCCAACGCTGGCCGTGTCGTCGGGTGCGTTCATCTTGTCTTCTATCAATTTGATGATAGCCAGCAGCAATTCGGAGTTCCCCAACCAACTGAACACATAGTCAATGGCACTCATGTCTTCGTTGGCAACACGCTTGGTAACTTCTTTTGAGAAAGGAGTCAGTACGACAATGGGAATGTTCGGATAATGAATTTTGATTTCTTTTGCCGCGGCAAAGATGTCGCGATTATCCATGTTAGGCATACAGATGATAAGCTCGAAGTTCCTGTCTTCCAACGTGGCCAACGCTTCAGCTTCGCTGGTTACCTGTGTAAAGCGCGGTGGATAACGTAAACTCAGCGAGGTATATTCATTGAAAATCTGTTCATCTACCCGTCCGTCGTCCTCCAACATGAAGGCGTCATATTTGGTAGCAATAAGCAACACGTTATAAATACGTTTGTTCATCAGATTGGCAAACGACGTGTCGCGAAAGGCAAGTGTTTTAAAATCGGGTATACCACTCATGTAGTCCATTCATTAGGGGGTAATCAAAGTTCAAAAGTACATTTTTTTTTAGTTTAAGCCGCATGGGTATGTTTCTTTTTTAGTTTATACGAAAACAAAAGGTAAAACGGGCGAAATATTTGGGTGATATTTCTTTTTCGTCTACATTTGTTGTTAACAAAACACCTAAAAAAGAAGGAGGTATCAATGAATGCACAAGAAATCCTAACGGAGTTGGAAGCGAAGCATCCTGGTGAGAATGAATATTTGCAAGCCGTGCGCGAAGTCTTATTGTCTGTTGAGGACGTGTATAATGAGCACCCGGAGTTTGAACGGGCCAAGATTGTCGAACGGCTGGTTGAGCCGGATCGGGTTTTTATTTTCCGGGTTCCATGGACTGATGATCGGGGTAAGATTCATGTAAATTTGGGTTATCGTGTGCAATACAATAATGCGATAGGCCCTTACAAAGGAGGGATCCGTTTTCATCCTTCGGTTAATTTATCCATCTTTAAGTTCTTGGGATTTGAGCAAACTTTTAAAAATGCGTTGACCACCCTGCCTATGGGTGGTGCGAAGGGGGGTGCCGATTTTTCTCCCCACGGCAAAAGTGATGCGGAGGTGATGCGGTTTTGTCAGTCGTTTGTGCTGGAGTTGTGGCGTAACATAGGTCCTAACCGCGATGTGCCTGCCGGCGATATCGGTGTTGGCGGTAGGGAAGTTGGTTATATGTATGGCATGTATAAAAAACTGGCGAGTGAGCATACGGGTACTTTTACCGGTAAGGGACTTGCGTTTGGAGGTTCTAAATTACGGCCTGAGGCAACCGGTTTTGGGGCGCTTTATTTTGTAGAACATATGCTGCATTTGCACAAGATACCATTACAGGGCAAGAAGATTGCTTTGTCCGGATTTGGTAATGTGGCTTGGGGGGCTGCGCTTAAGGCCACTCAGCTTGGGGCAAAAGTTGTTACCATATCGGGGCCTGACGGCTATATCTATGACGAGGAAGGAATTTCCGGTGAAAAAATTGATTATATGTTGGAGCTGAGGGCGTCGGGTGAGGATGTTGTCGCTCCTTATGCCGAGCGCTATTCCGGCAGCGTATTCCATGCCGGGCAAAAACCTTGGGGTGAGAAGGTAGATGTGGCTTTGCCGTGTGCCACCCAAAACGAGTTGGATGAAACGGATGCCAGACTGTTGTTGCAGAACGGGGTGATGTGTGTAGCCGAAGTTTCCAATATGGGATGTACTGCGGCTGCAACCGAACTGTTTGTGGCGCACAAGGTGCTGTTTGCTCCCGGAAAGGCTGTTAATGCAGGTGGAGTTGCTACGTCCGGACTTGAAATGACGCAAAACGCACAACATCTGGCTTGGAGTTCCGATGAAGTAGATAAGTATTTGCGTCAGATTATGCAGTCGATTCATGAGCAATGTGTTGCTTATGGACAAGAAAAAGGATATGTGAACTATGTAAAAGGGGCCAATATTGCCGGATTCATGAAGGTGGCCCGGGCTATGATAGACCAGGGACTGGTTTAGCACAGTGATGGTCCATAAAAAAAGAAAAAGACTTTTGTGAATTACTTCGCAAAAGTCTTTTTCTTTGAGTGACACCGTTGGGATTCAAACCCAAAACCTTCTGATCCGTAGTCAGATGCTCTATTCAGTTGAGCTACGGTGCCATACCGTAATGCAAATTCTGTAATAAAAGTGACACCGTTGGGATTCAAACCCAAAACCTTCTGATCCGTAGTCAGATGCTCTATTCAGTTGAGCTACGGTGCCCTTTCTTCGTTTTTGCGAGTGCAAAGGTAGTGTTTTTTGTTTAAATGACAAATATTTTGAGCGGTTTTTTGTGCTTCAAAGAAATTCTTTTGTTCATTTTTAGTGACTCATTCATTCCAAAAAGAGTGGGAATATGATGCAAGACCATGATTCCCACTCTTTTTATGACAAACTAAATCAATTATCCGATCAAATCGATGCTGCGTTTAACGAAGTTGTTCAATGCTTCGCCTTTTAGCATACCGTTTTGGAGCAATGCCAAATCAATTAACTGGTGAACCAGCTTGTTGTCTTTGGCATACGTTGAAAGCACTTGCTCTTTCTGGCTGTTTTGAGCAGCGATGTCTTTGTCGCATTGTGCCACTTCGTCTTTTTCTTCCTGAGTCACTTCTTCAGCCTTTTTCTGATTTTGTTTTTGCAGGAGCGCTGCGTGGCGTGCGTTCAGTCCTTTCAGTTCGGCCTCAATCGGTTTCAAAGCTTCTTCTGTGGTTGTTTTGCTGTCGCCCAATATTTCTTTAACGAGTTTGTGGTCGGCATTGAGTACCATGGTGTACATGTCGGGCATTTCGCCATAGAAACTCATTCCGGCCTGAATGCGGCTCATCTCTTTCATACGGCGCATGTATTCGCTTTGTGTGATCAAGATTGGCGAAGCATGCTCGCCCATGCTTTGTGCTTCTACGTGGAATTCCATTTTGTCCAGCTTCGGCAACTGACTGCGGAATATGGCTGACAAATTGGCACTCTCACCTTCGTCCAATTGGTTTTCAGGCGCGTCGTTTTTCGGGATGAGGCGGTCAATAACATCACCGTCAACGCGTGTAAAGCGACATTTCTCCATTTTCTGTTCCAACATACCTACCATCGGGGTGTCAAGTTGACCGTCCATCAACAGTACGCTGTAGCCCTTAGCTTTGGCTGCTTCAATGTAGGCATATTGCGCCTCGGCATCGGTGGTATACAGATATACTAAGGTGTCGTCCTTGTCTTTTTGATCCTCTTTTATCAGTGTCTGGTATTCTTCATACGTAAAGTATTTTCCTTCCGTATCTTTCATCAGAGCAAAGTTCTTGGCTTTGTCGTAGAAGTCGGGTTGCGACAGCATACCGTAGTGCATGAAAATTTTCAGGTCGTCCCATTTGTTTTCAAAGTCTTTACGGTCGTTTTTGAAGATGCTTTGTAAACGGTCGCTCACTTTCTTGGTGATATAGGTTGAAATCTTCTTGACATTGGCATCGCTCTGTAAATAGCTGCGGCTTACGTTCAGCGGAATGTCCGGTGAGTCAATTACACCATGAAGCAGTGTCAAGAAGTCGGGAACGATGTTTTCAACCGAGTCGGTTACGAATACCTGATTGCAGTAAAGTTGTATTTTGTTGCGTTGCAACTCAATGTTGTTCTTTATCTTAGGGAAGTATAATACACCGGTCAGGTTGAACGGATAGTCCACATTGAGGTGAATCCAGAACAGAGGCTCGTCAGCCATCGGGTAGAGGGAGCGGTAGAATGTTTTGTAATCCTCTTCTTTCAGCTCAGACGGTTTGCGGGTCCAGATAGGGGTCGTGTCATTGATCACATTGTCCTCTTCCGTATCCACTTGTTTGCCGTCTTTCCACTCGGTTTTTTTGCCAAAGGCAACCGGAATAGGGAGGAAGCGGCAATATTTGGTTAGCAGCTCCTGAATCTTATTTTTTTCAAGGAATTCTTTGCAGTCTTCGTCAATATATAGAACGATATCGGTTCCACGGTCTGTTTTGTCGGTTTCCGAAATTTCGAAAACTGGTGAACCGTCGCAGCTCCATTTGACGGCTTTTGCACCTTTTTGGTGCACGCCATG
>CABSGW010000056.1 GCA_902477365.1 uncultured Prevotellaceae bacterium | reverse complement strand
ACCTACACGGTGGATACTATGGTTTAGGCAAGAAGATAGGTAAATTCGGATGGAGTGTACAAAAGAAAAAGAAATAATAACATTTATAAATCGAATCGTATGAAAAGAGACAGTGAAATTTTCACCCTCATTGAGGCTGAACACCAACGCCAGTTAAAAGGCATTGAATTGATCGCATCGGAAAACTTTGTTAGCGACCAAGTCATGGAAGCCATGGGATCGTACCTGACCAACAAGTACGCCGAAGGTTATCCTGGTAAACGTTACTATGGAGGATGCCAAATTGTCGACCAGACCGAGACATTGGCCATAGAACGCCTTAAACAATTGTTCGGTGCAGAGTATGCCAATGTGCAACCCCATTCAGGTGCACAGGCCAACGAAGCTGTATTCTTCACCTGCCTAAAACCGGGCGACACGTTCATGGGACTGAACCTTGACCACGGCGGCCACCTTTCACACGGTTCAAAAGTAAACACATCCGGTATGCTTTATAACGCTATCGGCTATAACCTTAACAAGGAGACCGGTCGCGTAGACTATGACGAGATGGAACAATTGGCGCTTACACATAAACCCAAAATGATCATCGGAGGAGGATCAGCCTACAGCCGTGAGTGGGATTATGCCCGTATGCGTTCCATTGCCGACAGCGTAGGAGCAATCTTCATGGTAGACATGGCTCATCCGGCTGGACTCATAGCCGCTGGATTGTTAGAAAATCCGGTAAAATATGCACACATTGTGACATCAACCACCCACTGGCAGCATCATCGGATGTGGCCGGCGGTATCATCCTGATGGGAAAAGACTTTGCCAATCCCTGGGGAAAAACCACCCCTAAAGGCGAAATCAAGATGATGAGCCAACTGCTGAACAGCGCAGTATTCCCCGGTATACAAGGTGGCCCGTTGGAACATGTCATCGCGGCAAAAGCTGTTGCCTTTGGCGAAGCCCTACAACCAGAATTCAAAGAATGGGCGTTACAAGTGAAAAAGAATGCTGCGGTACTGGCCGACGAACTGACAAAACGGGGCTTCTCTATTGTAAGTGGAGGAACAGACAATCACAGCATGTTGGTAGATCTTCGTTCCAAATATCCTGATTTAACCGGAAAAGTAGCAGAGAACGCGTTGGTAGCCGCCGATATCACAGTCAACAAAAACATGGTTCCCTTCGATACACGTAGCGCGTTCCAAACCTCCGGTATCCGTTTGGGTACTCCAGCCATCACCACCCGTGGTGCTAAAGAAGACCTCATGAAGGTAATTGCCGGTATGATAGAAGAAGTGCTAAACAACCCGAACGACGAGCAAGTGATCAGCTCGGTACGCTCACGCGTCAATGAAACAATGGCACAATACCCATTGTTTGCATATTGATATCCTTTTAAACAACATGCGACTGTTATAGGAAAACCCTCCTATACAGTCGCATGACTGTTTATTTCATGTCACTTTCAAGGAAAAGAAAACAAGCATTTGGCAAATCATAAAATAAATTGTACTTTTGTTTCGCTATTTATTAAACAATGAAATTCAGAGATATTTTTCGTCAAGCCAACGCTTATGCAATGCAATATGGGCTACTTTTCGGAGTGCTTTGGATTGCAGGTTTCTTTGCTTTTGTTTATAGTCTTCGCTATCCCTTTCTGCAACCTGTTTACCTGTTTTGCATCCTTGCAGCTCCATTTATGGGGTGGCAACTGACACGTATGTACCGTAAACAAGCAACCGACGGTATCCTGTCTTTCGGTATAGCCTATCTGTTCAGTTTATTGCTATACCTGTATGCAAGTATCCTGATATCGGGAGCGGCTTATCTTTATTTTGGTTTCTTGGACCATGGCCAATTTGCCGATTCTTACCTGGCTTATCTTCAGCAACCCGAGGTAAAAGCTTTGATGGAGACACCCGAAATGAAACAACAGTTACAGTTGCTCGTAGGAGAAGGTGGCTTGGACGCTGTCATCGGAACACTACGCAACCTGCCATTGGCGGTTGTTGTATCGAACATATTGGATATAAACATTCTATTAGGACTGATTTTATCCATTCCCACAGCGCTGTTTAATACAAGACGCGCAACTAAGACCCACTAAAGACATCTCATAAAGACCATGTATTATGGACATATCTATAGTCATCCCTTTATATAACGAAGAAGAGAGTTTGCCTGAATTACACGATTGGATTGAACGTGTAATGAAAGAGCATCAGTTCAGTTACGAAATTATTTTTGTAAACGACGGAAGCACAGACCACTCCTGGAAAGTAATCGAACAGCTTCAGGCCAAATCTGCTGCCGTACACGGTATTAAATTCAGACGAAATTATGGTAAGTCGCCGGCTCTTTTTTGTGGTTTTGAACGCGCACAAGGCGATGTGGTCATTACCATGGATGCAGACCTACAAGACTCACCGGACGAAATACCAGAACTGTACCGTATGATTACTGAAGACGGATATGATCTGGTTTCCGGATACAAACAAAAACGTTACGACCCTTTGTCGAAAACCATTCCCACCAAATTGTTCAACGCTACGGCACGTAAAGTGAGCGGTATCAAGAATCTGCACGACTTTAACTGCGGTCTGAAAGCATACCGCAACGAAGTCGTAAAAAACATAGAGGTATACGGGGAAATGCACCGATATATTCCTTATTTGGCAAAAAATGCCGGATTCGACAAAATAGCCGAAAAAGTAGTACATCACCGGTCGCGCAAATTTGGTAAAACCAAATTCGGTGGTTTAAACCGTTTTGTCAATGGTTATCTGGATTTGCTGAGCCTTTGGTTCTTAAACAGTTTCGGATACAAACCCATGCATGTATTTGGTTTTTTAGGAAGCCTGATGTTTTTCCTTGGTTTTATTGCCGTTCTAATGGTTGGCGGACATAAGCTCATAGCCATTTACCAAAATGTCCGTGCTCCGCTGGTCACCAGCTCCCCTTATTTTTACATCGCATTGACCACCATGATTTTGGGTACACAATTATTTGTTGCCGGTTTCTTGGGTGAACTGATAAGCCGCAATGCAGTGGGACGCAATAATTACCAAATTGAAAAAGAAATCTAACGAAAAAAGGATATGCATACCTGTAAAAAGCTACACTCCTTCTACCTGCTGTTGCTAATTCTATTTATAGCCACAGCATGTGACAATATTGATTGTCCCTTGAACAATACAGTGTATGCAACCTATACCTTTCAAGATAAGGTTAACGGACAATCTGTTGAATTAAAAGATACGCTGACCGTCCAACCTTATGGAAAAGATACGGTTTTGATCAATCGGATCTATAACGTAAAAAGCATCAGCATCCCGGTAAGCCATACTGGCAATGCAGACACGTTATTATTTCATTTTTCTTCACCCGAAGGAATGGCAACCGATACTATCACCTTTGTACATACCAATGAACCGCATTTTGAATCTTTAGACTGTGCGGCAGCCGTATTTCATACGGTAACCCATGTTCAATGGAGTAAACAAAAAATCTCTCCTCGTCCACTAACAGCTATTGACAGTGTTGCCCTGGTAAAGGCAAAAATAAATTATGACCCGCAAGAGCATTTTAGTATTTATATTCACGCTAAGTAATCTACTCTTTATCCTGCCTGTCTGTGCACAGGCTGAAAAAGATACAGCAGACAATCCTCCCGAGGAGCGCGTGCGAGGTGTGCAATATAACTCGAGAGAGGAAGCCATTGCTGCCATGCAAAAAAAGAATATTCCGCTGTTAGCCGGAATGTCTGTGTCGGGCGATTTAGCCGGACTGGTTATGGCTGCATGGACTCCGTATGGCCAAATTGAAGGAGCTTTTCGATTGAATCTGAAAGAACGCTTTTTCCCCATCGTGGAAGCCGGCTGGGGTATCAGTGACCATACAAGTGACGAAACCGACTTGCATTATAAGACGAATGCTCCTTATTTTCGTATTGGATGCGACTACAATTTTTCCAAAGAAGCGGAATCGGGTAATCGCATTTATGCAGGTATCCGTTATGCTTTTACCTCTTTTAAATATGACATAGACGGTCCATCACTGGAAGATCCCTTTGGAGGAGCAAGTATGCCGTTTCACTTTACCAACCTAAGTGGCAGTAATCAATGGGCTGAGATGGTATTCGGGCTAGAAGCAAAAATCTGGGGTTATTTTCACTTGGGCTGGAGTGTACGCTACAAATTTCGTATGGCCCAGACAAAATCAGACATCGGACAACCCTGGTATGTGCCCGGATTTGGAAAAAATGACTCAAGCACATGGGGAGGAACATTCAACCTGGTATTTGACCTATGAGTTCAATTGATATCCAATTGATAGCCCTTGCAGTGTCTATAAGTTACCTGGAAGTTTGCTTATTTAGTGCACAAAAACATGCCATACATTGGAAACAAGCTTGCTTCATTGCAGGCGTTTTTTCTTTTTTTCAGATGGCCATGACCTATATAAGTTGGGCAGCAACAGACTACATAAGCCACCATGTACTGTTTTTTGACAAGCTCCTCGCCTTTTTGTTACTACTTACACTAGGATGCAAACTGATCTGGAATAGTTATCGAAAGAGCCAAAAGATCGGTTTTAATCCTCAAAAAATATCCTCATTGCTCACAATGGCACTTGCTATCAGTTCCAATACACTCATTATTGGTGTAGTGCTTGTTTGCATGAACCATCATACCTTACAAAGCATTCTGTCGCCAATTGTTACCTTAGGATTAATGACCCTTGGTTTATCTGTTTTCGGTATCTGGTATGGCAACAGAGATATCAAAATGCGTGATTGGCCCGTAGAACGCGGAAGTGGACTTATCTTTATCTTAATCAGTATCCGGATTCTATCAGATTCTTAATGAATTGAATATGAAAAAAAAAGCTATATCATCTTGGAAAATCATTTTTCTCCTGTTTTTAGTAATCGGAAGTGTCTGGACAATACACCACCATCAAGCTGGTAGTATATTCCATAAAACTGAAGGACAAGTATTTGGGACAACCTACCACATCACCTACCAAAGTAAGAAAGAATTGACTGACAGTATTCTTTCCGAATTAAGCAGGGTCAACAATTCGCTGTCGCCATTCAATAAAACCAGCATCATAACAGCCATCAATGAAAATGTTCCGGTTGACACCGACACATTGTTCCGAGAAGTTTTTCGGCTCTCACAGCACATCGCACAAGAAACGGACGGTGCTTTCGACATTACAGTAGCTCCTTTAGTAAACGCATGGGGATTTGGTTTTAAGCATAAACAAACAATTACCCCCGAACGAATAGACAGTATGCTTGAAACCATTGGTTACCAGAAAGTAACCTTAGAAAACAATCGGATAAAAAAACAAAATCCAAACACCATGATAGACTGTAGTGCCATTGCCAAAGGATATGGATGCGACCAGGTTGCCAGGATGTTTATGCGCCAGGGCGTTCAGAACTTTATGATAGAAATTGGTGGAGAGCTGGTTGTAAATGGGACAAATCCGCAAAAAAAGCCTTGGAAAATAGGAATAAACAAACCCGTTGAAGACTCGCTGAATACGAATAAGAATTTGCAAGCTATCATTGAATTAAAGAATATTGCGATGGCAACAAGTGGTAACTATCGGAACTTTTACTATAAAGAGGGACAGAAATACGCCCATACCATCAACCCGCATACGGGTTATCCTGTGGAGCATACACTACTTTCTGCCACAGTATTAGCACCTACCTGTGCCGAAGCTGATGCATATGCCACTGCGTTCATGGTAATGGGGCTTGAACAAGCAAAAAAAATATTGCTGAAACAGCCTCATCTGCAAGCGTATTTTATTTATACGGATAAAGACGGAAAGATGTGTGTTTGGAACAGTCCACAGCTTACCGATAAATTAGTATCCACATCCAATTCATAACGCATGAAGCTAACGCTCTTCGACACACTTTTAGAGCTTCCTCTGTTTCAGGGCTTAGGAAAGGATGCATTAAATGATATTGCATTAAGAGCCAAATTGGATTTTGCAAAGGTTCAGCCCAATGCTGTAATTGCCTTGCAAGATACAACCTGTAATCAACTTATCTTCACGCTATCGGGAGACATTACAGCTCAAATGATCAGTAATGACCATAGTTACATATTGAGAGAACTATTCCAACAACAAAACATCATACAACCTGAAAGTCTTTTTGGACTGTATCCACGTTATACACGTTCGTATATAGCCAAGACAACAACAAGCCTGTTACGCATCGAAAAGAAAGCCATTGTTGAACAGTTCTTTATGTATGATGTGTTTCGCTTTAACCTGTTAAACTTACTCAGCACGCATATACAACAATCGCAACGCTTACTGAGGAAAAAACAGCCGTCAACGATTCAAGGAAGATTCATCCATTTTGTCCAGGCACGGTCAATCAAACCTGCAGGAGAAAAGACTCTCCAAATCCGCATGAACGACTTGGCCGACCAACTTGGAGAAACACGCCTTAATGTCTCGCGTATGTTGCACGAAATGTGCGAACAGGGTTTGCTGGAAATTGAACGGAAGCAAATATTTATCCCAGCTTTTGAAAATCTGTTACAGCATTACAACATGAAGTAACCAGCTATATTGATACACAGACGATCAATGATTTAAGAGGGTAAATATTCCTACCATTTTCTCAAAACAAGCCAATGGAAGTACAGATGTACTAGATGACTTTGAGACAAATTGAACAAACCGTCTTAAAACAACCAAAAACATATAATCTTACATATTTGAAAATCCTTTTAGGCCGCAAAATTATTGTACTTTTGTAACTCAAACAGACAGAACAACCGTATGAACACAAAAGATAACAAAGAGAAGCTACATCAGAATATTTTCTTAGCTCCTTTCAACACAATACACGAAACAATTCCTTTCGGTCAAATTAAATTTGAAGATTATGAACCGGCCATGCTGGAAGGAATCCGATTGGAGGATGAAGAAATTGACAAAATTGTCAATAATCCGGAATCACCGACATTTGCAAACACCATTGAAGCAATGGAACACACTGGAGAAGTGTTGAACCGTGTATCTACTGCATTTTATAATCTACTAAGTGCTGAGACCAATGATGCCATGGATGAATTGGCGCAAAAAATGGCTCCTATAATGTCAGAGCATGCCAATAACATCACACTTAACGAGAAACTCTTTCAACGCGTCAAAGCCGTCTATGAACAACATCCTACGCTCACACCGGAAGAACAAATGTTATTGGACAAGACGTATGAGGGTTTTATCCGTAGCGGAGCTGGACTAGACGACATGCAAAAAGAAAAGCTACGTGCTTTGTCCAAAGAAGCTACAGCCCTCACATTACAATTCTCGCAAAACAACCTGAAAGAAACGAATAACTTCACTTTGTGCTTGACAGACGAGCAACAATTGTCCGGATTACCCGAAACTCAAATAGAACAAGCGGCATTAACAGCTAAAGAAAAAAATCAATCCGGATGGTGTTTCACCTTACATGCCCCCAGTTATTCTCCATTCATGACGTATGCAGACAACCGTGAACTGCGGAAGCAATTGTATATGGCATACAACACAAAATGCACGCACGATAATGAATATAACAATTTTGCCGTTGTAAACCGATTGGTTAATATTCGCAGAGAAATAGCTCAGCTGCTGGGTTACAAAACCTATGCAGATTATGTATTGAAACGTCGCATGGCCGAAAACAGTAAAAATGTCTACCAGTTATTTGACCAACTCATTGATGCATACAAGCAGCCTGCTTTGGAGGAGTTGAGAGACATTGAACAAATAGCACATAAAACTGAAGGAGATGACTTTAAACTGGAACCATGGGACACAGCTTACTATTCGCATAAATTGCAACTCGAAAAATATAATTTGGATGCGGAGATGTTACGTCCTTATTTTGAGCTCTCAAACGTCAAAAAAGGAGTGTTCGGACTAGCAACCCGATTATATGGTATCACATTCAAGGAAAACACCGATATACAGGTTTACCATCCGGATGTGACAGTTTATGAAGTATATGATGCGGATGGTAGTTATTTAGCCATCCTATATACCGATTTCCATCCACGCAGTGGAAAACAAGGTGGTGCATGGATGACCAGCTACAAAGATCAGTGGATTGACGACAAGGGCATAAACCACCGACCACATGTATCATTGATAATGAACTTTACCAAACCAACCGAGACAAAGCCCGCTTTGCTTACATTAGGAGAGGTTGAAACGTTTCTACATGAGTTTGGCCACGCCTTGCATGGTATCTTTGCCAATACGCGCTTTGTATCCCTAAGCGGTACAAACGTTTATTGGGATTTCGTAGAACTTCCGTCTCAGTTCATGGAAAATTATGTGACAGAAAAAGAGTTCCTGCAAACTTTTGCGTTCCATTATCAAACGGGTGAACCAATACCAGACGAACTTATTAAAAGGATTCGGGATAGCCGGAACTTTAATGCGGCTTATGCATGTATGAGGCAAGTTAGTCTAGGACTTTTAGACATGGCTTATTACACATTGGAAGACGCCTTTGAGGAAGCCATTATCCCATTTGAAAAAGCAGCATGGCAAAAAGCCATCTTGTCGGAGCAGCGTACCGATACCTGTATGACGACACAATTCGGGCACATCATGTCCGGAGGATATGCCGCTGGCTATTATAGTTACAAATGGGCAGAAGTACTGGATGCAGACGCATTCTCGATGTTTAAGGCAGAAGGTATCTTCAACAAACAAACCGCACAACGTTTTCGTGAGTGCATCCTCTCCAAAGGAGGAACAGAACATCCGATGACGTTATATAAACGTTTTCGCGGACAAAAGCCAGGTATTGCAGCCTTGTTAGAACGCAACGGAATAGACCCTGCTAAACAAATCAATCATGGAAATTTCTCCTAAAAAACAACACGAACTGGACATTCGCTATCTGCGTATGGCGCGTATTTGGGCTGAAAATTCATATTGCCTGCGCAGGCAAGTTGGTGCATTGATTGTCAAAGATAAAATGATCATTAGCGATGGATATAACGGTACACCATCTGGTTTCGAGAACCAATGTGAAGATAATAACAATTTGACTAAGCCTTACGTATTGCATGCCGAAGCCAATGCAATTACCAAAATAGCCAGATCGAATAATAATAGTGATGGTGCAACCCTCTATGTAACTGCTTCACCCTGTATTGAATGTGCAAAACTAATCATTCAAGCGGGTATCAAACGTGTGATCTATGCCGAACATTACCGCTTGGAAGATGGTATAGAACTCATGAAACGTGCCGGAATAGAAGTGACGCATATAGACCCGGACACATCATCCATTTAACTAGTAATCTTTAAATAGCCCACAACGTAAAACTTGTAATATGAGTAAAAACCGTTCGTCACGTTTCATCCCCTTAATTGTTGCGCTTAGTGCTATTGGAGGAATCTTGATTGGTACTTTCTATGCGAAACATTTTTCAGGAAACAGACTGAGTATCATTAACACATCAAGCAATAAACTAAATGACTTATTGCACATCATCGACGCACAATATGTTGACGATGTAAAAATGTCGGAACTTGTAGAAAAAGCAATGCCTCAAATTCTGAACGAACTTGATCCTCATTCTGCATACGTGAGCGCCAAAGACGTGGAAGAAAGCATGAAAGACCTGAAAGGAAGTTTTTCGGGTATCGGTGTAACATTCACCTTATATAAAGATACAATCCGCGTTATCAATGTCATCAAAGGCGGACCATCTGACGAAAGTGGCTTAAAAGCTGGTGACCGTATTGTGGCTATTGACGGAAAACCATTCGTCGGTAAACAAATTACCAATGACGAAGCAACACGAAAACTAAAAGGACCTAAAAACTCGGAAGTAAAAATAGGCGTAAAACGAGCTGGCATTCCTAAGACACTGACCTACAAAATTGTGCGTGGAGACATTCCCGTAAAGAGTATTGCTGCAAGCTACATGTTGAACGAGCAGACCGGATATATCAAAATCAATAGTTTTAGTAACACAACATACCCGGAACTGTTGGCATCCTTGGCAAAGCTCAACCATAAAGGCTTTAAGGGATTAGTTATTGATTTGAGACATAACGGAGGAGGCTTTATGCAACCGGCAATTCAGATGGCCTACGAATTTTTACCGAAAGACCGTTTGGTACTATATACCGAAGGGCGGAATTCCCCCCGCGAAGAATTCCGCAGTGAAGGACGCGGTTCATACCAGACATTACCACTGGTGGTTCTCATTGACGAAGCATCAGCATCAGCTAGTGAAATTTTTGCCGGTGCCATTCAAGATAACGACAGAGGAACTATCATCGGACGCCGTTCTTTTGGTAAAGGACTGGTACAAGAGCCTATAGAATTCCGGGATGGAAGCATGCTGAGACTTACGGTGGCACGTTATTACACCCCTTCGGGAAGATGCTTGCAAAAACCCTACATACAAGGAGACAAAGAGGACTATGACATGGACATTTTAAATCGTGCCCGTCATGGAGAATTCTACTCGCAAGACAGTATCCAAATGAAAGGGCAACAATATAAGACCCGGATAGGAAGACCGGTATATGGAGGTGGAGGAATCATGCCTGATATTTTCATTCCTGACGACACATTGGGAGTTACCTCTTATTTTCAAGAAGCAAATTTGCGTGGATTCATCTTTCAATATGCCTATCTCTATGTAGACGCAAATCGCAAAAAACTGAATGAGTTTACAAATTACAAAGACCTCGTTGGATATTTAAAAGAACAACGTTTACCTGAAAAACTGAGTGCTTTTGCTGAACAGAATGGGATGAAGAAACGAAATCTCATGTTACGCAAGTCGTACAAGCTATTTGAAGAATTTCTATTTGCAAATATAATCAACGACTTACTGGAAAAAGAAGCAGCCATTCAGTTTGCTAACGAAAGCGATCCTTGCGTACTCAGAGCCATTGAAATACTAAAAGAGGGGAAATCATTCCCCACAAAAACAGAAGAACAACAAAAAAATGCAACTTGACAAAAGAGGCTGGAGGAAATACATTCAAGAAAAGAAAAAAGTCCTCTCTATTGAACAACGATCCAAACAATCAACGAATATTCTTTCGACATTAGAACTTCATCCATTATTCCAAAGTGCGACCATCGTATTATTATACCACTCGCTACCCGATGAAGTTCAAACAGCAGAGTTTATCCGTAAATGGAGTCATCAGAAACAAATCGTATTACCAGTGGTATGCGGCGATGATCTGGAGTTGCACTTATATCAAGGAGAATCATCTCTAAAAACAGGCCGCTTCAACATTAAAGAGCCCACTACTCCCTTATTTCAAGAGTGGAATAAGATTACATTAGCAATTATACCAGGAGTCGCTTTTGATGCGGACAAGAACCGATTGGGGAGAGGAAAAGGCTACTATGACAGATTGTTACGCAAGATGCCCAACAATCTCTATAAAATAGGGATTTGTTTTGATTACCAATACATCAGACAACTACCTGTTGAGGATTTCGATATCCCGATGGACGAAGTGCTCACTTATACAGAACGAACTGATTAAACTTTAACGAAATACGATATCTGTAATGACTTGTGCACCGACACACGCATTCAAACGCTTTACCAATAATTTGCGCTCCATAATCAAATTCTCACGCAATGCAGGAGAACTTAATTGAACATAAAGTACTTGATTATAAATTCGGATAGAAGCCGTATAACGCGCAATGGTATTCCCTACCATCTCAGGCCAAGCCTGAATCAATCGGTATTCATTAAGCGGCGTCTCTAATCCTTCCTGTCGTAAAAAACGCCCTAAAACAGCATCTAGCTCTTCGGTATTCCTACGCCTCATTCTACCACTTCTCCTCCCCTTACGGTAAATACGTGATAATCCTGTTTTGTTGTTTCCAGAATTTTATCCAAATGATCGCGATTTGTATCCGTAATAAAGATTTGACCAAAATCGTTCCCTGATACCAGACGTATGATCTGCTCCACACGACGAGCATCCAGTTTATCAAAGATATCATCTAGCAACAGTAGAGGAATTGTTCGCCGTCCCGTACGCTTCAAAAAATCGAATTGAGCTAATTTCAGCGCAATCAAAAAGGTTTTACTCTGACCTTGTGAGCCTTCGCGCTTTATAGGAAACCCTCCTAAACGCATTTCCAGTTCATCTTTATGAATACCATGTAAGGAATATCCCATAGCACGATCTTTAAATCTGTCCCGTTGAATAACGTCCAACAAAGGGCCACGCTGACAATGTGATAGATATGAAAGATTTATCGCTTCCTTTCCTTCCGATATATACTGATAAAAAGATTGAAAAATAGGCACAAAACGCTCTACGAAGTCATTGCGCTTAGCATAGATGCGTTCTCCTTCCACCGCCATCATTTCTTCATAGACTGACAACATACCTAAGTCTGGCTCTTCTTCTTGTTTTAAGAGAGCATTGCGCTGCTGACAAGCATGATTGTATCGTATGAGTCCATCGAGATACGCACTATCATACTGCGAAATCACGACATCCATAAAACGGCGACGTTCTTCACTCCCTCCAGCGATCAACATCGAATCAGAAGGCGATACCATCTGGTCCT
>CABSGW010000055.1 GCA_902477365.1 uncultured Prevotellaceae bacterium | reverse complement strand
GGGATAACCGGCAGGCCGGTGTGCTGGCCGGCATCATCACCGGCGGTATAGTAAACGAGTGCAAATTCCACGGTTCGATACAGGCAGATGTCAGGGAACATGCGGAGGAATATAAGAGCTATAAGGGCGTTGCAGGAGAGATTGGCAATGGTGGAGACCTTCGTCTCTCTCCTGTAATCAACCGACTTATTTTTACGGAGGAACAACCGAAAGAAAACGAATAAAGGTATGAATATAAGACTGATAAAATGGATCGCGTATTGCGCTGTGTTGCTGGTTACATACGGCTGTAGCGAAGATCTCGACTCGATGTACAGTGATAGAGACCGAGGGGGAATCCCGGTCTGCTTCACGGCGGAATGGCCCGGCGAGGACGGGATGACCGGCACTCGGTCGATAGAAGACAAACGGGAATTTGCGGAAGGCAACGTGATGCACGTTTCTGCCGTGTTCAAACTGGTCGGAAAGGAGGGTGAGCCCTCCTCTGTGACTAAGTATGCCGCTCTCACGTATCAAAACGGGGAATGGGTAAACCTGTTGACAGACAAGGAGTATAATATGGATTGGCCTTGGAATGCCACGAGCGCAGAGTTCACGGCCTATCACATGGAGGAGTGGAACGGGGCCATCACCGCGGTAGGCACTCGTCTTGATCCGGTCGTGCTGGACCGTTTTGTGTATGACGATAACCACATCATTAATCCCGATCCGCTGTGGGCTGAGAGCGATGTGGTAGAATACGGACACGCCGTAAACCTGAAATTCAAGCATCTTTGCACCCGTCTTACCATCACGGACGTGGCCGATGCAGATGAATACGAGTTGCGGTTCAAGCCTATCTCTGGTGGTGAGCGCGAATTGCTGAATGCCTGTACGATGACGCGGACAGCGGACAATAAACTGAAGTTTGCATTCGTGACCGAGGAAAGCCAGAAGATCTCCTCGCAGGTGGACGTGGACGGAAATGGCAAACGGTCTGTCACGTTTCACCTGGCACCTGCCGATTACAGCACATTCACGTTGACACGGCGCAACGGCTACTCTTATATTACCCTGTCGAATGTGGAAGAACTGGAAGCCTTGGTCCAGGGAGTCGGTAAAGCGTATACTGTTTCCTTGGAAAATTTGCAGGGCAATATCGTTCAGGACGATCCGGACGGTGACTGGTGGATTGACACTCCGGAGCCAGATCCTGCTCCTGAGATCTATCCGGATTTTTCCGTGCAGGACTTCATGCAGGCCATACATGATTGTACCGGAGATTACGTCTGTAAGACGAAGGATGGGACAGAAAAGACCTTGCTGAAATACGATGCCGGCCGGAAGGAGATGCGTCTTATGGAAGATGTGAATTTTAATTTTGAGACGGAATATGAACCCGTGGAGTTGCCGAACCTGGTGACTTTCGACGGCGGTGGCAAAACCATCTGGAATATCTCCCATTCGCTGTTCAGCACCCTGCGAGGGACCGTGACAGAACTTAGCCTACGAAAGGCAAGGCTGATACACACGGGAGATCCGGTTGCCGGACAGGACCCGGAGCATGATACCGGATGGGGTGTGTTGGCCAGAGCCAGCGATATGGGGAATATCAGCAACATTCACCTGATCGATGCGAAATTGGATATCGTATTTCATAATAGTTTGACTCTCGATCAAGTCTATTGTGCCGGAGCTTTGGTGGGTAACATGACATCGGGCTCCATGAAAAACATCACGCTGGTCAATGATATCATCGTCACCGTGAAAGCAGCTGACGAGAACGCCAGATATACTTCTTGCGTAGGCGGTGTCGTGGGACAGGCTACCGGCACGTTGGAGGACATCGACCACGAGGCTCCGGAAGGGCAACCTCTGCTGAAGGTCACCAACAACTGTAAGGGGATAAGTACCCATTATACCGGCGGTATCGTGGGTCTCCTTCCGGGCGGGAAACTCGATCTCTGCGATATGTATACCGTAGTCGATGCCAGCGGTGTCAAAGGTACATGGAACTATGCCGGCGGTATAGCGGGTGCCGTGAGAACGGAAGGTGTCATTGCCAATGCCACAGTTTCCGGTAGCGTAAGGGGCGGACAAGTCATCACGGACAACTCGGAAACCCACTCTTCTACCGGGGGTATTGTGGGTCATGTACAGAAGGCTTCGGTGACCGGAGGAGTCGCGTTTAGTCAGGTCAGCATATCTGCCGGTTACGAGCAGCCGGACAACAAGACCACTTATTCCATCGGAGGTGTTATAGGCTCCATAAAGGAGGCGGTAGACATCAGCAAGAATGAAGGCCGCAACCGGTTTGATGCCGCAGAATATACGGCTTCTCATTATTATGCCGGTAGGTTCGCAGGCATTGTCAATAAGACAACTTTAGGAGAAGGCAATACAGCCGAAGGTACTAGTAAATTTGTGGGTCTGGAGAATTAGCGGAAAGGAGTGCGTATGAAAACGATAAAATACATGACAGGCGTGTTCGCGCTGCTTTTTGCCGGATGCAGCAGCGAGCAGAATGATATGATAGATCCCGGACAACCGGCAGAAATCCGTTTAGAGGCAACCGGGGACAAGTTTGTACAGACACGTGCCGAGGATTTGATAGGTTCTAGTAGTACCGGGCCGAATTTCGGTACGTTCTACATGCTCCAGACCGATAAGGATGGAAAGGAGCCATCCTGGGGACATTATAAGATAAAAAGCGGTGATGCCGGCAAGCTGAGTCCGACAGATGATAACTTCAAACTAATTTGGAAAGAATGGAGGAAAGACTATTTCTTTCGCGGCATATCCACTCCTCAAGGTGAAGACAGTGCGAATCCCGGGGTGACTTTTACCCACGAGGATGGACAGCAAACCGGTCAAGTACGTTTCGGAGACTATAAGACTGGACTGGAGTATTTCGTGGGTGTCACGGTCGGTCCGAAGTCCCTTGTCACGAATAGTCAGACGGTAGTGATGAACTTCAGACGTCAGGTGTGCAAATTGGTATTCCGTCAATTTCAACATCTGAGCTCAGTTGGTGGGGAGGTGGGATATCCGACGGGATGTACGATTATATTTCCCAACTTACCTAAAACCGCCTCTTTCGACATGGAACATTTCAGGGCACAAAGGAATGTGCATGATCCAAGTAAGCCTCTTGTGAATGGTAATGACTATGTTACGTTTAATTATGAAGAAGAGGATCTGGGAGTCACGATGGAGTGGAGTTCCGAAAATGACTTCAAAAAGAATGATCAAACAACTTATTATCTGCGCTCTTTCTATCTGCCACCATTCGAATTTGGAGGTGGAGAGGGCAACATGCCGGAGAATAAGCTGGGATTTTTCATCGTAAAATTGACAGACGGAAAAACATATACCGGCAATCTATTCGGTAACGATCAGCGTTCGTCTATTTATGCCGGTGAATATCTCTTGATAGAGAATGTGATATTGAAGGACGGTCCGGCAGTGGGTGGAGGTGACGGTTCGGCTATCGCCCAATGGGAAGTTGCTCCCCCGACGGAACATCCCCATCACCGCCTGCCCGGTATCTATTCGCAGGAGGATGCGGACAAACTGCTGGATGCGCTACTGAACAAAAAAGAGATTCCGGCTACATTCTACGAGGAGACTGCTGACGGCAAGAAAATTATCCGTCTGTTCAAGAATATAGACTGGAGTTCTGTCACAACGAAAATAACTATTCCAGATGGCTATGTGCTGGAAGGACAAGGATTCCACATCAAGTTGGGAGTAGGCGGATCGATAAGCGGAAATCAAAAGGGAGAACTCTATATAAACGGACAACTCTATAAAGATGGTGAACTGCAGAAAGAATGAACGCCCCGGACAATGGACATAACAAACCCAAAAGATTCTGGGGAAGGTTTCTGAAAACGGAAGGAAAATGCCGGGAGGGCAATCGGTGCGTGCGGGAATAGCGGGTTTATCAAGTTTAACCGGGCGAGCTATGCGAGCCTGGTTAAACTTGATATGTTCCTCGTTAGTTACATATCATCTGGTTACGTGTATCGATGTCATGGCCTTCATAAACATACGATATGTTGTAAAATAGTTATCGGTAGATAGTTCCTTGGCCCTGGGAAAGAGGTGTTTCAAGTATTGGTTATCAATCGTTTATGAAAGAATTTCTATTTTTTCGTAAGTGGAGAAATGTTATTGGGGATACCGGAAGATGGATGAGGCAGTGATTCTTTTATGGTGATGACGGAGATCATAAAGCAAGGAGAGACAAGGACTTTTACCGAGACTTTCTCAACTTTAAATCGGCAACGGATAAGTAATGATTAGCCCTTTTGATTCTTTCAGAACAGGTTAAAAGCTCTCAATGGATGAATGTATAGAAGGAAAACAGATCTCCCTTAATTCCCTATAGATTGTATTATTCCTGTGAATTTCATTCGTATGTGAGCGAGTTTCCTTATCTTTGTGTAACTGTTAAGATGTATATTTGATAGTTGTATATGAAGAAATATATTTTAGATTTAGAGGTTTCAGGCAACGATTCATTGAATGAAAACTATGCTTTGTTGCGTTTGACTGACCGTAGTAAGCCGTTGCCTCCCATGCTGCCTGGGCAGTTTGTTGAGGTGCGCGTAGACGGGTCTTCCAGTACTTTTTTGAGAAGGCCACTTTCTATTAATTATGTGGATGAGTCGGCTAACGAAGTGTGGCTGCTGATCCATGTGATAGGCGAGGGAACGAAAGCGTTGGCGACCTTGAAGGTGGGTGACATGGTGAATGTGATTTTACCTTTGGGCAATGGTTTTACATTGAACGAGACCGGCAGCGTAAAAAAAGAATTACTCGTAGGAGGAGGTGTTGGTACAGCTCCGATGCTGTTTCTGGGTAAAGTATTGAAATCACAAGGGTGTGAACCGGTTTTCTTGCTTGGGGCACGATCAAAAGCCGATTTGCTTCAGTTGGATGATTTTCGGCAGTATGGTGAAGTCTACCTGACTACCGAGGATGGATCTGCCGGAGAAAAAGGATATGTGACACAACACTCTATTTTGAAAGAAATGAAATTTGACCGTATTGCCGCATGTGGACCGAAACCGATGATGATGGCTGTGGCCAAATATGCTAAGGAACATCAGATTGATTGCGAACTTTCGTTGGAAAACCACATGGCATGTGGGGTAGGAGCGTGTTTGTGTTGCGTGGAAAAAACGGACAAGGGCAATGTATGTGTGTGCAAGGATGGACCGGTGTTTAATCTAAAAGAACTGACATGGCAGATTTAAGTGTGAATATCGCGGGGATTCCGTTTAAGAATCCTGTAATGACGGCTTCAGGTACGTTTGGGTATGGAACGGAATTCGCCGATTTTATTAACTTGGATGATCTGGGAGGCATCATCGTAAAGGGTACCACGTTGAATCCCCGAGAGGGAAACGACTATCCGCGTATGATGGAAACGCCTAGCGGGATGTTGAATTGTGTGGGGCTTCAAAATAAAGGTGTTGCCTATTTTTGCGAGCATATTTATCCGGAAATTAAAAATTTGGGTACAAACGTGCTGGTTAATGTTTCGGGTTCTTCGCTCGAGGACTATGCGGAATGTGCGGAACGTATCGGTGAGTTGGAGCATATTCCGGCCATAGAGTTGAATATTTCGTGTCCCAATGTAAAGTCAGGAGGAATGGCCTTTGGAGTTACATGCGAAGGGGCTTCTGCTGTGGTAAAGGCGGTTCGCGAGGTCTATCACAAACCTATTATGGTGAAACTGTCACCCAATGTGACGAACATTGCCGATATAGCGCGTAGCGTAGAGGATGCAGGAGCCGACTGCGTGTCACTGATTAATACTTTGATGGGAATGGCCATTGATATTGAAAAGCGTTGTTCGCTGTTAAGCATAGGTACAGGCGGTTTGTCCGGGCCTGCCGTTAAACCGGTTGCCTTGCGGATGGTTTGGCAGGTGGCTCAGGCTGTTCGCATTCCGGTTGTGGGGCTGGGTGGTATCATGAACGCTAAAGATGCGATTGAATTTTTGATGGCAGGCGCTACGGCCATTCAGATAGGTACGGCCAACTTTATTGATCCGGCAGTGACGGTGAAAGTTGTTCGCGGCATGAACGAGTGGCTGGATGCGCATGGTTGCCGGTCGGTAACAGAGATTATTGGTGCGCTGAAAGTGTAGCGGTTACAGATAAGCAAACAGGGAGCTTCGTTTATCAACCAAGCTCCCTGTTTGGCTTTAGGGGTGTAGTAGTGTGGCGATGTGTTCCAGATAACGCTGGTCTGTCTCGTCAAAATGCGCCAAGTGTTGGCTGTCAATATCCAAAACTGCGTAGATGTTCTTATTCGTATCGAATAAGGGTACTACAATCTCGCTCTTGGATGCGCTGGAACAGGCAATGTGTCCCGGAAATTCCTCCACATTGGGAACGATGAGTGTTCTTTGTTCTTTCCATGCACTGCCACATACACCGCGTCCGTAAGCAATGTGTGTGCAAGCCGTAGGACCTTGAAAAGGGCCTAGAATGAGTTCTCTGTTGACCACGCGATAGAAACCTGTCCACCAAAAATGGAATGTGTGATGTAGCTCGGCGGCAACATTAGCCATATTGGCTATAAGATCGGTCTCATCTTGTAGCAAAGACTGAATGGCTTGGGTACATTGTTGGTAATTAAGTTCTTTTGTTGTTGTCATGGGTGAAAATTTATACGTTTGTTTTTTATCAATCAGGTTTTTGTTTTTTGGATAAAACCGTACCTTTGCACGTATGGGATTATTTTATACAAAGGTAGAAGAACGCTGGAACTCTCTGTCTCATGGGGCCGGGATTTTGTTAGGCATTGTTTTTGGTTTTTTCCTTATACGCATGTGTGTGTACGGAGGAGCGGGTGCTTGGGCCACGTTTGGGGTTTGGTTGTATTTGGCCGGCATGTTAAGTTCATATATTTCCTCAACATGGTATCACGCCTTGCGTCATCGCAGTCGGTGGAAGCCCGTCTTGCGTAAATGGGATCATGCTGCTATCTATTGGCATATAGCCGGTAGTTATTCACCGATTACGCTTCTTGTTTTGCGGGAACAAGGCTTTTGGGGATGGGGGTTGTTTATCGCCGTATGGGGATGTGCCTTGTTGGGAACCGTGATGAGTTTTCGCAAACTGAAAGTTCATAGCCATTTGGAAACGATTAGTTTTATCGGTATGGGGCTAATTATTATGCTTGCATTCAAACCCTTATATGAAACAATTCCCCATTCTGTTTATTGGATTATTGCCGAAGGGGTCTGTTACATAACGGGTGCTTTGTTCTATTCTGTACATAAAGTGCGTTATATGCATACCGTGTTCCATTTTTTCGTCTTAGCAGGATCTTTGTGTCATCTGATTGCCGTATGGGATATGCTGGTACGAATGCTTTAAACGCTTTATTTGTTTAGCAAGTCGGGACGTAATCTCGTGGTACGTTCCAGCGATTGGTTCAGCTCCCATTCTTTGATCTTGGCCTCATGGCCACTTAATAGAATGTCGGGCACTTTCCATCCTTTGTAGTCAGCGGGTCTGGTGTATACAGGAGCAGCCAACAGATGGTCTTGAAAAGAATCGGAGAGTGCGCTTTGTTCATCGCCTATGACTCCGGGAACTAACCGGACCATGGCATCGGTCATAACAGCTGCGGCCAATTCTCCTCCCGTCAAAACATAGTCACCAATACTTACCTCCTTGGTGATGAGGTGTTCGCGAATACAGTAGTCAATCCCTTTATAATGGCCGCAGAGAATGATGATGTTCTTCTTTAGGGATAGTGTGTTGGCCATTGGTTGATCAAATTGTTCGCCATCGGGGGTGGTGAAGATAATTTCATCATAAGTTCTTTCAGCTTGTAGTGCAGAGATACAGGCATCAATGGGTTGGCATTGCATAACCATACCGGCAAAACCGCCGAATGGGTAATCGTCAACACGCCGGTGTTTGTCGGTAGTATAATCGCGTAAATTATGTAAATGTATTTCGACCAATCCTTTGCGTTGTGCCCGGCCAACAATCGATTCTTGCATAAAACCCTCTAAAAGTTCGGGTAGAACGGTGATGATGTCAATTCGCATAATTATATTTTGGGCAAAAATACGAATTTGCTGGTAATTTTTCGCTACTTTTGTTCAAGTAATTGATATTTTATGGACGAACTTGTACGGATTCAGGAACTCAGGAAGGAGTTACACCATCATAACTATTTATACTATGTAAAGAATGCTCCCGAGCTTAGTGATCGGGAGTTTGACGAACGATTGAGTGAGTTGGCCAGATTGGAGGCTTTGCATCCCGAAGCGTTTGATGCAAACTCTCCCACGCAACGCGTCGGTAGTGATTTGAGTAATGATTTTGTATCGGTGGCGCATCAATATCCGATGTTATCATTGGCTAATACCTACAATAGGGAGGAAGTCCGTGCCTTTTATGAGCGTGTTTCTTCCGGATTGGAAGGGGCTCCTTTTGCACTGTGTTGTGAATTGAAATTCGACGGATTGTCTATTTCTTTGCGTTATGAAGAAGGGAAATTGGTGCGAGCTGTAACACGCGGTGACGGAGTGCAGGGGGATGATGTGACGGCTAATGTGCGGACCATACGTTGTATACCCTTGGAATTGGGCGGAGTACATTATCCGGCTTTGTTTGAGATGCGTGGTGAAATCTTGATGCCATGGGAGAACTTCCCGGAGTCAGCGTCGTTGTGAAAGGAACTACTAAGAACCGTTGTTTGCCAATCCGCGTAATGCGGCATCGGGGACATTGAAAAATAAAAATCCGAAAGTGGTGGCTCAACGTAAACTGGACGCTTATCTTTATTATATGCTTGGCGAGTCGATGCCGACAGATAGCCATTATGACAATATGCATTTGGCGATGGAGTGGGGATTTAAAGTGTCTCCAACCATGAGCCGGGTGACTTCGTTGGAGCAAGTGTACGATTTCATTGATTATTGGGAGGTAGCCAGAAAGGAGTTGCCCGTAGCTACGGATGGCATTGTATTGAAGGTTGATTCACTGCTTCAGCAGCGCCAGTTGGGTTATACGGCGAAAATACCCCGTTGGGCCATTGCGTTTAAGTTTCAGGCAGAGCGTGCACGTACACGTTTAAATGAGGTAACCTATCAGGTGGGACGTACCGGTGCTGTGACTCCTGTTGCCAATATGGATCCGGTGCAGTTGGCCGGTACGGTTGTGAAACGAGCTTCATTACACAATGAAGATATAATGAAACAGCTGGATCTGCATTTGGGTGATTGGGTGTATGTGGAGAAAGCTGGAGAGATTATTCCTCAGATTGTGGGTGTGGATAAAGAGGCACGTGACCATAAGACAGGTGACCTGGTGCAATTTATAAAAAAATGTCCTGAGTGTGGTTCGGAATTGGTTCGTTATGAAGGCGAGTCTGCGTATTATTGTCCGAATGATGTGGCTTGTCCACCACAGATAAAAGCCCGGATAGAACATTTTATCAGTCGGGAGGCGATGAACATCGAATCGTTAGGTCCCGAGACGGTGGATGAGTACTATGCACGTGGTCTAATTGAAAATGTGGCCGATTTGTATGATATTCAGGTTAAAGATATTAGTGGAGCGGACGGCACACGCGAGCGTTCGGCGGTAAAGATTGTAACGGGTATAGCGCAAAGCTGTAACGTACCTTTTGAACGTGTGTTGTATGCGTTGGGTATTCGTTTCGTTGGGCGGGTTATTGCGAAGCTGCTTGTTCGCCGCTTTCGCAGCATGGATGCTTTGATGGAAGCTTCATTGGAAGATATTTTGGATGTGGACGGCGTGGGTGTTGTCATTGCACAAAGTCTGAAACGCTATTTGTCAGATCCGAGAAATAAAGAACTGGTTGAACGGCTTCGTGAAAAAGGTGTTCAGATGGCGGTGGCAGAGGATGAAATGGCTGAGCAAACAGATAAACTGACTGGAGAACGGATTGTGATAAGCGGTGTCTTTGAAAAGTATTCCCGGGAAGAATACAAGGCGTTGATAGAACAGCACGGAGGTAAAAATGTAGGAAGTTTGTCATCGAAAACAACCTTTTTGCTTGCAGGGGAGAATATGGGACCTGCTAAATTGGAAAAGGCGACAAAATTGGGAATCCGAATCATTAATGAGGATGATTTTCTCAAAATGATAGAATAAAAGAAGTTTTTGTACCTCTCGTTTTTGTGATAATAGAATAATTTGTATTTTTGTGCGATTTTAAGAGAAAGATATGGCAAAAAATGTTTTTAGAGGCTTGGGGGTCGCATTGATTACTCCGTTTGAGGAGAGTGGTGCGGTCGATTATGAAGCTTTAGATCGTTTAGTAGAGATGCACCTGTCTGCTGGTGTAGACTTTCTGTGTGTGTTGGGCACAACTGCTGAAACACCGTGTTTAAGTGTTGAAGAACGTTCTATGGTCAAGCGCCATGTCATAAAAAAAGTAGCGGGCCGTATACCGATTCTATTGGGTTGCGGAGGCAATAATACGGCTGAAGTGGTTGCTCAGTTGCGTGAAGATGATTTTACAGGAGTAGACGGAATACTTTCTGTTTGTCCTTATTATAATAAACCTTCGCAAGAGGGACTTTTCCAACACTTTAAGGCTATTTCAGAAGCAACAGACTTGCCGGTAGTGTTGTACAATGTTCCGGGACGTACAGGAGTGAATTTGGAGGCGGCCACAACATTGCGTTTGGCTAATGAATGTCCGAATGTTGTAGCGATAAAAGAGGCTTCGGGAAATATTGGGCAGATTGAAGAGATTTTAAAAGCTAAACCGGAAGGGTTTGATGTGTTGAGCGGTGACGATGCAATTACGTATGAACTATTGTTGCTGGGTGCTGTCGGCGTTATATCGGTTGTAGGGAATGCCTATCCGGTTGAGTTTGGTAACATGGTACGTGAAGCGTTAGCCGGGAATGTGGAAAAGGCATTGTCTCAGCATCGGAATTTTGATGAGTTTTATAAACTGATGACGGTGGATGGTAATCCTGCAGGTATTAAGGCATTGGTTGCGGCACTTGGTTTGATTTCTCATACACTTCGTTTGCCGTTGGTGCCGGCTCGTGAGGAAACGCAGTGTAAAATTGTAGATGCCATTAAGAAGTTACAAGCGAAATAACAATTTTGACCTATAACAACAATGAGCCATCGAAAATTATTTTCGATGGCTCATTGTTGTTATAGGTTTGTTTAAGTTCTAAATATTGATCTTTTTCCATTTTCCGCTTCTAATATAAAGAACTGATAAAATGAATGTGATCGTATAATAAAGATGATCTGTTGTCCAGCAGATGGCTACATCGGTCTGTAGTATGTATACTAACACAATTGTATATGCGACATAAAATAATGCGGATACAGAAGTAAAGAAGAGTGCCGTTTTGGTGTTACCTGTTCCTGAAACACTAAATTGATAGACAAAGGCCGGAACACAAGGGATCATAGTGGTTAGCATGACCCACAAAGATGCCACAGAGGCATTGATGAGTTCTGGATTGTCTGTATAGATACTTAATGTGTTATATGGGAATAGCGCTGCAATGATGGATAAGGGGATTACAAAACAGAAGCATAGTAAGGTGATTCGCTTACATAATTTTCGAACTTCCTCTATGGCTCCTGCTCCAATCAAATTGCTGACCAATGCGCTTGATGTAGACGCAAAGGCATTGATAAACATGAATATGACGGATGAGATGCTACGTACCACATTTGTAATGGCTAATGGACGTTCACCTAAATGTTCAATGGCGATAAAGAAAATGAACCATCCTCCGAAAGCAATGGCTTCTTGTATCATGGTCCAAATAGAAATACCTAGAATCTGTTTGAGCATATTGGTTTTTATGCCTTCCCATTTGAATAATCCGTATAGTTTCCAGTTTGTTTTGTAATACGTATATACAATAATGAATAACATTGCGATTGCTTCTGATATTGTAGAAGCAATTGCTGCACCGGCTATTCCCATTTTTGGAAAGCCGTATTCTCCAAAAATGAGTAGATAGTTGAGTATTACATTACATCCAACCATCGTTAAAGAGCTGATGGTGAGAATTTTGGTACGTGTTGTTCCAACATAGAAGGCACGGAACATTGTACCGGTGAAAGAAAAGAACAAACCGAAAACCCTGTAATCCAGATAAGAAATAGCCGCCTCTGCTACTTGTTCGGATTCAATTAGATGATGTAAAATATAAGGGGAGAAGTAATGGGATAGCACGGATAGTATTAACGCCATTAAGAGCAGGAATAAAACTCCTTGGTTTAATATCGGACCTATGGAAGCAAATTTTGTTTCACCATTGCGCCGGGCAATAAGCACCTGTGCACCAATACTGAAACCAAATCCTAACATAAAGAGCATTAAGTAGAAAATCCCAGCTAATGCGGATGCACCTAATTCGATTTCTCCAACTCGTCCTAAATAAGCTGTGTCGGTCAGTCCAATGAGTTGTTCCATCATTAGGCTGAGCAGTACAGGCATTGTAATTCTAAGAATTTGTTTGTTTGTGAATGTCATTGAATGAATCCGTCTTTACTGATTTGTGATGATAAGATGAAAAATAATCCAGAATACGAATTTGTATTCTGGATTATGCTGTGGGCAAAGATGGATTCGAACCACCGAAGGCGTAAGCCAGCAGATTTACAGTCTGCCCCATTT
>CABSGW010000054.1 GCA_902477365.1 uncultured Prevotellaceae bacterium | reverse complement strand
CTCTTTCCTATTCTTTAGCACCCATGTAATCAAGCGGAGCCATTACCTGGTCAGCCATCTCTATGACGCTGACCTGTATCCCTCGTTGATGGAGGTTCTCGGCCATTTCCAAACCGATGAATCCACCTCCGATGACGGCGGCGTGGCGGGGCTTGTTTTGTGCGATGAAGGAATAAATGGCATCGGTATCAGCTACGTTCCGTAAGGTCATGATGCGTTTGTCGTCAATGCCTTCGATGCGTGGACGCAAGGGTTCTGCACCGGGCGAGAGCAACAGTTTGTCGTATGTTTCTATGTAGGTGCTACCGTCTGAGCGGCGTACTTCGATTTGCTGTACATCGGGAAGTATGCGCTGTACTTCCTGTTCGGTACGGATGTCGATGCGGAAGCGGTTGACAAAGCCCTCTACGGTCTGAACAAAAAGATGGTCACGCTCGCGGATAGTCTCACCAATATAATAAGGTAGTCCGCAGTTGGCGTAAGATACATACTTTCCACGTTCGAAAAGGATGATTTCTGCTTTTTCGTCTAAACGTCTCAGGCGTGCGGCTGCCGATGCTCCACCGGCGACACCGCCAACGATAAGGTATTTCATTGTAAAATGGATTTTGAAATGTTGCAAATCAATGTTGAATTTGAGCCAGGCAGTTGTGTAGTTGACGGAACAGTTCGTCCGGGGCTGGCTCGTTGGCCCGGATGGTTTCGATTTGTTTGCGCCCTTCGGGTGTCAGGCTGAAACGCATCTGCCGGCGGTCGGTCGGGCAAATGCTCCGGGTGATGAGACCCTTGCGTTCCACGTCGGTGAGTATACGTGAGGCGCGGGGGTGTGACAATCCCAGATGTTCTCCGATGGCACCGGCAGTCTGATCCCCTTTTGTACAGAGAAAACAGAGCAGCATGGCTTCGTTCAGTGTGAGTTTGTTACGCGAGGAGAAGTCGCGTTCGTACTGATAAAGTATCTTGTATAAATCTTTTAAAGCGCAAATGTCGTGCATGGTTTCTTGAGTTTTGTTCGGCAAAGATAAATATATTTTCTAATAAAAACTATTTCTAGTGAGAAATAATTAAGCTTTTCCTTCCTTTTTTCTTATCAGGAGGTTACTTGCCGCTTATTGCTTGTGGTAAACGAGATGCCCAGTCCGTTGAAAAAAGCACGCGTGTTCGTTGCGCGGAGATGCCCAGTCCCGAATAACTGGCAGGGAGCGGTTGGTTGGGATAAGGCACTAAAAAAGATGCCGCTTTGTGGGGCGGCATCTTTGAGGTGGTTTGTTGTAAACGTCCGGTTGTAATGTTTATTTAAAGTAATTGTAAACTTTCAGGTTGCTGATAGCACTCTTGAAATTACCCGTTTCGGCCAAGGGGAATACCAGTGTCCGCACCATCGCCATCTCGTTTTTGCCTTTGTTGAAGCTGATGCGGCGTATTGTCAGGTCGTCTACCAGTTTATCGTTTACGTAAAGCTGGGTAGCCTGTTTGTTACCTTGGATACGGATGTGTGCTTTTTCGCCCGGGCGTACATCATAGCGGAAGTGGTAGAGTTTGTCTTCACGGCTGAAAGCAAGTGTTCCGGTGATGGGGTCTGAAAGCCAAACCGTTGCGTTGGGAGAACGGAAAAGTACTGTTCCCTTGTTTTCCGAGGCTCCGGTCAGGTCGAACTCTACGGTGTAGTCATAACCTATTTCCGTGTGTGGTGTCGTGCTGTTAGGTGCGATGCGTGCCTGTTCGTAAACAAGTGCTTTCTCGCGACCGATGCGTCCCAGTTCGTTCACACCGGGAGCTTCGCTCAACAACAGGCGTTTGGTATTAAACTCTGCGTAAGGTAGTGTTACGTTTGCACCGTCCCAGCATTTGGCGGCTAGTGTCTGAAGTGCCGGATAAGCCCGATAGTGAATGTCTTTTACCGTGATTCCATTTCCCGCGTGGTCATTCCATACAGCGAACATGCCACCCAAAATGGCCGGATGTTTCTCCTGGAAAGTTGTATCTCCGATGGTGGCCGGTGTCCATTTATTGTATAGGTGTTCGGTGTTGAGGAAATCGTAGTAATAACCGGCGGCCGGTACGATATATACATAGCGGTCGGGTATGCTTACCAGCTTGTAACCTTGTTCAATCATGTCACCCGGTTTGGCGTAGCCGTTGTACCAAGCCCACATGTCAACATCCTTTGACTTGACGGGAGTCTTTCCTTTGGCATGGCTCAACGCGCCCCATACACACGCCCGCTTGCCAAAAGATTCCACGTACTTGATATAACGGTCGGTGAGATAACGGAATTTTTCAACAACTGCAGTGTCTCGGTTGCTGTATTCGTCTGTTCCTATGTGCATGCGCTTGCCACGGAATACGGGATTTGGACCTTCCAGGTATTCCTTGAGCAGAGCATCCATGAATTTATACGTCTCTTCGTTGAAAAGATCCAAGTGGTCCATGCCATACTCTTTGCTTCCGATTTCAGGCTTGTAGTGGCTGAATGCCAAAGAGTGGGCGGGGAAGTCTATTTCAGGTACTATCTCAACGCCGTTTTCTTCGGCTAGGATTTGTAAATCAATGAATTCTTTTTTGGAGTAGGAGCCGTCGCGTGCCGTCAGTCCGGGGAATGTTTCGCATTCCAAACGGAAGGCTGCTTGTGTCTTATTCCAATCTTCATCAAAATAGCTCTTGAACGAGTTGTCGTTGAGATGGATATGCAGGGTATTCATCTTATAGTAAGCCATGATTTTGACCAGGTTGCGCAGATAATCCATTGGGATATATTTGCGTCCGCAGTCAATCATGAAACCACGTTGTCCGTAGTCGGGATAGTCGGTGGCCTTACCTTGCGGGAGCGCATGTACGGATGATTGTTCAGACAATTGCAGTATGGTACGTGTACCCCAGAACAGTCCGGCCGGAGTGGAAGCCGTGATGGTTACACGGTCTGTGATAGAGAGGTTGTATCCCTCCTTGTGTTGCTTCTTGTCTTTTTTCAATACGAGTTCAATGTCTCCGGCTTTTGCTTTTCCGGTTGCAACGGAGAGTGTCTTGCCGGTCATCAGTTGGTAATCGGCAGCTAGCGTTTGGGCAATGTGTGCCAGTTCGTTGTTGTTGGCTCGGTAGACAATGCGGCTGTCGGCAGTCGGGGTAAAAGTTCCTTCAGAACCGGTCCAGTTACGCAACTCAGGGATGACAAAGGGTTTCGGGTTGACTCCTGCGGTTGCTTGTAAGCCTGGGAACAAGATACAAGCTGTAAGCAGCAGGAACGAAACGATGGTTTTCTTTTTCATGACGTATATCTTACAGTTTAATGATTTTAGTGTGCAATATGGTACACATTGCGGTTATGTAGTCACAAAGATAACTATTACCCAAAAATAATCAGGCTTTTTGTTCAGGAATATTCGTTTTGTTTGTTTTTTTCGGAATAGGAAGGAAGCGAAAAGAGCATACGAGGCCGTGAAGACGTGCCTATGGGGTTGTTGAAACGAGATGCCCAGTCCGTAAAAAATAGACCGCCTGCTCCGTTTGTTTAGGCAGAGCAGGCGGTCGGAAGAGAAGGTTCTTACTATTTTCCGGTTTACTTTATCTGTTAATGGTCCTTCTTATATTTAATGGATGGAATCAGGCGTTATAAGTTCTGGTTGTATATTTCCAATGCTTCGAAAAAGGCATGTAGGTTCGCTTCCGGGGTATGTGGGGGGACATCGCATCCGGAAGAGAGTACGAAGTTCGGATATGTTTTGGTGTTGTTCAGCAAGTCCAGGGTAGTTTGACGCACTACTTCGGGTGTTGCCTGTTTCATGATTTGTACCGGGTCAATGTTACCCATGATCAGAATGTTTTCGGGGCTGTCCCGAAGTACTTGCACCAGGTCGATGGCATTGCCGAAGTGTAGTGCTTTTGCTCCGCTGGCCAGCATGGCTTCGGTGCATTGGCCCTGATTGCCGCAGTTATGCAGAATAATGGTAAAACTGTCGTCTTGCAGTTCTTCGACAATCCGTCGAATGTAATCGGTTGAGAATGCGTTACACTCGTCGTTGGGTAATAATCCGGCTGCGGGTTCGGCCATAATCACACCGGTTGTGCCGATTCTTTTTAGTTCCCGGCAATAATCCAGGATGAATTGGGTACATTTCTCCAGCAAAGCATGAATGACGTGTGGTTCCATGTAGATGGATACCATGATTTCGGACATGTCGAACAGTCTTCCGGCCAGTGAGAACGGACCGATGCATCCGGCAAAGGTAGGGCGGTTGGTGATATGGGTGACGGCCAGTTGATTTGCCCTCAGGTATTCGGGAACGCGTGCCGTATGCAAGGCAGGCACTTGTAATGCGTCTACAGAAGCCTCGTCGCATACCAGGCGGTTCAGTACGTTGGGAACTTCGTTCTCCGGGAAGCCGATTTCGCAACCGAAAGCTTCCGCCTCGACGGTCAGGTCCATAATCACCGAACAGGCATACGTGTTGTAGTGGTCCACCACATAGCGGATTGCCTCGTAGTGTGTTTGGCCGTCTTTTACAGCGTCAATGACGCGTTTTCCGATGGCTTCGATACCCGGATGGGTCATAATGGGAATCGCAACCCGTCGGGGGCTGTCCATGATTTCGTCAATCCATGTTTTCATAAGAGGGAGGTTTATTCGGGTGTTATGCACTTATTTTGTTTAGTATCTCGACAAGCTCTTGTGGCCCGTCCGTATAATAGTTCGCTCCGATTTTTGTAGCAAATTCTTCGGTAACGGGTGCGCCGCCGATGAAGGTGATAACTTCGGGAAAACGGGCTTTGATGGCGTTGTTGATCTGCTCCATATTGGTCATGGTGGTGGTTAACAGTGCTGACATACCAACATAAGCTGAAGGATGAGCTTCGATGGCTTCCAGGAATTTTTCCACTTTGACGTCTACGCCCAGGTCTATCACCTCGTAGCCATTTCCTTCTACCATCATGGATACAAGGTTCTTGCCGATGTCGTGCAAGTCGCCTTCTACGGTACCAATGATGAATGTACCTTTGCGTTGTACACTACCGTCGTTGAAGAATTTCTTCAGATGACGCATTGCCATGCCCATGGCTTTGGCACTCATCAATACTTGAGGAACAAAAACCTGATTGGCTTTAAACTTAATGCCGATGCGCTCCATGCCCAGAATAAGTCCTTTGGTCAGGATGTCGGCCGGTGGAATGTTTGCTTCCAACGCTTGCAGCGTGAGTTCGTCGGCGCCGGGCAAACCTTTCATGGCTGGCGGGAACGGAGTAACCTGGTTTATTTTTCCGCATTCCACGCACTTTGCAATTTGTTCTAGTAGTTCGTTCATTGTTATCTGATTATATAGTTACCAAAAGATGTAATAGATTCCTGCCAGAATGATCAATATGACGAGGCTCAATATTTTGAATGTCCGTGTGGTGGCGAAAAGCCGTTTATCTATGGCGATGGCTTTGGCGTAGTTGTTGTTCTTATCCGTGATGCCGAACAGGATCATCAGTCCTACACAGAGCAAGAATACATACCCCATGCGGTCGAGAAACGAGATTTCGGGCAGAAGAAAAAGGAAAAGCAGGGAGAAAACGAATGTTCCGATTGCTGCGGCGACTGCACCGCGCGAATTGGCCTTTTTCCAGAAAAAACCGACCAGGAAGATGGCTAGTGCGCCTGGGCTGACAAAGCCGGTAAATTCTTGGATGAACTGAAATGCCTGTTCCAAGTTGCTCAACAAGGGAGCTATGATAACGGCTATCAAGAGGCTTGCTACACCAAACAACCGGCCCACCAGAACCAACCGTTTTTCGCTGCTGTGTTGTTTGTGGATGTATTCACGATAGATGTCCATCGTAAAGATGGTTGAGATGCTGTTTACCATCGATGCCAGCGAACTGACGACAGCCGCAACCAGCGCTGCGAAAGCGATACCTTTGACACCATTGGGAATAAAGCTGTGCATCAGCCAAGGATAAGCCTGGTCCGGCTTCTCGAGCGGAGCGTTCAGAGCAAAGGCTACGATACCCGGCACTACCACGATGAGCGGAAGAATCAGTTTCAGGAATCCGGCGAATACCAGTCCGTTTTGCGCTTCGCTCAGGCTTTTGGCCGCCAATGCACGTTGAATGATGTATTGATTGCAGCCGAAATAGTAGAGAGCGCTTACCCAAAGGCCGCCAAAGATGACGCCCATGCCGGGCAAGTAGGCGTAGTTGGGATTGCTTTTGTCCAAAATCATGTCGAACTTCTCGGGTACGGCTGTCAACAATTTTTGGAATCCTGCTACAGCTCCTGCATCCCCCGAATAGTAGTCGAGTGCGATGTAAGTGGTCAGCAGACCTCCGCCGATGAGGAAGATGACCTGCACCAAATCGGTCAGGGCCACGGCTTTTAGTCCGCCATAGATAGAATAGATACCGGCAAAAACAGCCAGTCCGAAGATGCTCCAGAACAGGTCTATTTCCATAATCTTATTAATGGCCAAAGCACCCAGATAAAGGATTGAGGTGAGGTTTACAAAAATGAAGACCAGCAGCCAAAAGAAGGCCATGATTGTCTTTACCTGTTTGTTATACCGTATCTCCAGAAATTGGGGCATGGTATAAATGTTGGACTTTATGTAGATAGGAAGGAAAAAGACTGCCACCACAATGAGCGTCGCTGCTGCAATGAATTCGTAAGAGGCTATGCCCAGTCCGATGGCGAAACCCGATCCCGACATACCGATGAATTGTTCGGCCGAAATGTTGGAGGCTATGACTGAGGCGCCGATGGCCCACCATGACAATGAGCGGCTGGCCAGAAAATAATCCTGTGTGTTTTTTGTCTCTCCTTTTTTAGTCCGGCTTGCGTAGAGTCCGACAAATAAAATCAGGCAGGCATAGGCTAAAAAAATGATGTAGTCTAATGTATTAAATGTACCCATAGCGGAGTTTGATTTAATGTTTGTATGTTGCAAATTTCTGAAAATTATCAATAAGTTGTGTGCTTTATGTTTGCAAATACTGACACATTATTTGCCCGGAGCCTTGTATCGGTATAAATAGCATGTGCGGTGTAAGGGGAATAAAAAAGATTGAAGCGGAACGGCTCGGGACGGATTGGGCATCTGGTTAAAACGTCCAGGGCATCTCGTTTGAACGAGATGCCCTGGACGTTTTAATAATGAAAGGAGCAATGTCTTGTAGATTTTTGAAGCCCGTCTCAGCGGGTTGCCGGTGTGGCCGATTCTGTCCGCAACACGATGTTTCCTTGCAATAGATCTCCTTTCTTAATAGGCTTGCGGTAGGGGGCGTAGTGTCCTCCAAGGAACATTTCGTCTCCGGGTGAGGCAAAGTCGGCTACAAGGAAACGGGTCTTTCCCTTATCTATCCACGAACGCCAATGTTGCTTGCCGTTTGAACGGACTGTTATTTTTGCTGTATTGGCATTGCTTAACCCTGCATACCAGATGTTACGGCGTGTTGAACGGAAATCGTTACTGCCAAGTTCGTTGTGATCCTTGCTCCACGACCAGGTTGGATTGGTGCGTGGATCAATGGTTACCGGAACTTCCTCGTAGAAAGCTTGTGCTTCTCCCACCGGACGGCTGATGTGGTCGTTGGGATAGACATTCCACAATCCCTCGCGACGCCAGAACACACGGTCGAACCCTTGAGGTGTTTCAAATACCAGGCCCCATTGGCGCGGATTAACGTCGATGAGTGATTTGAATTGATAGTCTACGCGTAACTCGCCGTTTGCATTGATATGGATCAGGTAATATCCCTCGAAATCATTGTACCGGCCTTCCACACGCACCGTTACATCGTCTTGTTCCTTTTGTGCCTGGACGTTGCTGACGGTCCAGCCTTTACAAAGGTCATTGAAAATCGGGGTATTGGCATTGTGGTTGGGGTAGCATCCTCCACCGGTTAGTGGAAGTGCCATCAGCCACGGGCCTCCGCAGATCATTTCTTTGCCGTTTTGTTTTAAAGAACGTATCTGTCCGTTTTTCTTGTCAATGGTACAGAGGAAGTTTTTACCCGAAATCTCGAAAGTTGAAGCGGTCTTCTTTAGTTTGGTCTTGGCCGGAACAAGTTCTTCCAATCGGTTTTGTTTCTGGTCTCCTACCGGAATCAGGTATTCGTCGGCAGTGAATCCTTTCGGATCCGTAAAGGTAAGTGACAACTCGTTGGCTTGGTCGGGATTGTTGATAGGAATCTGGATTTTTCCTTTTTGTCCGGGTTGCGCTGCAACACTCACCAGTCCCGATTCGTTTCCGTAGCGCCACATTACTTTCAGTTCGTTCAGATTCGTAAAGGTGTAACGGTTCTCAACGTCCAGCGTGAGTTGCTTGCCGGGTTGCAGTGAAGTGGTGAGCAGTTTGATTGGGCTGTAAATCTTCTTCATGTCCCAATATTCGGGTTTTGGACGTCTCCATCCGTCAATCGGTCCCCACGCGCCATATCCGACTGCATCCCCGTTGGGAAGTTGGAAAATATCGTCTATACCCGACCAGATAGAGCCGCCTAACACACCGGCCGTTTGGTACATGTTTTCCCACATAGGCGCCAGTGCCAATGCCCAATCGCTTCGGATGCCGGGGTCGGTTACCAGTTCGCTGCGGTTATATACGTTCAGGTGGCAAAATTCTCCATAGGTCATCGGACGGTCGCTCTTGGCTGCCACTTTGTATCCGCCGGGTCCCGGATAGTGTATGTTGGTGATCGGTGTGTTGCTTCCTTGGTTGTTGAAACCACCATATCCTTGATCGTGGAACGCATACGGGCGGCTGGGATCTGCTTTTTTCATGTATTCGGACACTTGTGCAAACCCTTTGTTCCAATACGACTCATTGGCCATAGACCAGAACAGTACAGATGGATGGTTGCGGTAGAAGTGAACGGTTTCCATATCGGCTTGCAGAATGTAGTCGTAATAACTGGAGTCGCGGTAGTTCAGGCGTGTCCAGTTTTCATTGGCATGGTGTCCTACCCAGCAAACGGGTGCTTCCAGTTCTACAAACAGTCCCAATTGGTCACAATAGGAAACGAACTCTTCGGCAGGTGGATAGTGCGAGGTACGTATGAAGTTGCAGTTCGCGTCACGGTAGAGCTCTGCGTCGCGTTTCCAGTCTTCGTCCGATAAGGAGCGTCCGGTCAGCGGGTTGACTTCGTGGCGGCAAACACCACGCAATTTAACCGGAGTCCCGTTTACCAAAAGCCGGTTTCCTTTCACTTCTATTTCGCGGAAGCCGAAGTTCTTTTCAACTTGTTGTATCGAAGCATTGGCCTGGCAAACGGCAACTTTTAGTTTGTACAGATTGGGGTGTTCGTTGTCCCATAGTGCCGGCTGTGCCACTGGTATTTCAATCCATCCGCTCCAGGTCTCGCCCGGTTTCAGGCTAGGCAACCGTTTGACGCCCGATGCCGTATGTTTGTCAAGTGTGATGCGCAAAGACAAGTCCTTGGCATTTTGGTTAGACTCGTTTTTCACACTGGTGTAGACCTTTAGTGTGGCGTTTTTATAAGCCGCGTCCAGGTCGGTTACGATACGAAGATCGGATAAATAGGCGTCTGGTACGGCAAAGAGAGTCACCTTGCGGGTGATACCGCCTAGTTGGTGCGCTGCGTATTGTGTAAGGCTTCCCAGCATGTCGGCCAACGATTCGCTTCTTACCTTCAGCATTAGCTCATTGTTTCCGGCCTTGAGCGCAGAGGTAATGTTTAGTTCGTAAGGAGTCATACCTCCCATGTGGTAACCCACCTGTTTGCCATTCAAAAAGACATAGTACTCACTGTGTACGCCGTCAAAGCGCAGCATAACCTGTTTGCCTTGCCAATCGGCCGGAATGGCCAGCTCGCGTTTGTAGCGTGCAAAGGCTGCCGAATCTACTTTGAATCCCTGCATGTTCCATTGGCCGGGTACTTGGATCGGACTCCATTTGCCGCCTTCGGCCTGCTCGGAGAAGTCCCAGAGGCCATTCAGTGATAAGGTGCTATGATAAACGCCTTTAACCGAGGCAGGAATCGGGGTATATTGAGGAAGCACGCTTTCCACGTCAACGTTCGTATTTACTTTGTACGATTGGGTAGATTTGAGTGCTTCTTTCTCCTCGCCCTGGAAAGCGATGAGTGGAGCAGGGTTGGTTGACGAAATGATAATCTCTGACACCAATGCATTGTCGCCTTTCAGAGCTTCGAACACCAGCACCAGTTGTTTATAGGCAAAGGAATGACGGGGCAGGTCAATGGTCTTTTTGACTTCTTTTCCCTTAGGAAGAACCACATCCTCGCACACCGGATTTCCATCGGCTGTGATGCGTATGATACGGTCGTGGTCGGCCAGGAATGTCACCTCCATGCGGTAGTTGGCATTGATGTCCAGCTGGTTATAAGCATAAATCACTTTTCCGCCGAAGTTGCAGGTACGCGCCGGCTTACTCCCTCCCAGGTTTGCCGGCATTTCATAGTCTTCGCCGGTCACCAGATGGGGTTGTTGTCCGGCTAGTCCGCAGTCGTCATAGGCCACCTTGTGGTAAGCGGTGTTCTGGCCAAAGGAGTAGAGTCCTCCCCACAGGCTTCCACAAAACATCAGAAGCATTATTCCTGTTTTTTTCATATTCAAGTCGGTTTAAGTTGTTATCTAGGGGTTTCGGTCGGTCACCTCTTGTTTTTTGTTTCGGAATCAGGGACGTTTGTCTTCCAGTCCGATGGCATTCAACATCGTGAAGAAGTTCTCAATGGGCGTATCCAGTTGCACGTGGTGAGTAGGGGCACATATCCAGCCTCCGCCTTTTCCGAGTGAGTTTTTCAGCCATTGGTATTCGTTGCGGATTTGGTCGGGTGTGCCCATGGGTAAGGTGGACTGTACCGCGATGCCACCAAAGAAACATAGTTTGTCACCATATTCTTTTTGCAACAATTCGGGATCCATGCATTCGGTTTGAATTGGGTTCAGCACATCCAGCCCTATCTCGATCAAATCGGGTATGATGGCGTAATTGCAGCCATCGGTATGATAAGCCACTTTGATGTCCGGTTTAATGGATTTTACGGTTTCGATGAGGTTGGCCATACGTCCTTTGAAGAATTCCCGCCACAAGTCAGGATCAATCATCAGTGCATCCTGTGCACCCATGTCATCGCCCAACCAGATCATGTCAACGCCCAGGTGAGCCATTTTCTTCGCAACCTCTTTATGGTAGTTGAAGGTCTCATCCAGCAAATGGTTGGTAAGGTCCGGATTGATGTAAAAGTCGGTCATCAGTACATCCAGTCCGCGGAGTGCCCATGCCGATTCGAAGATGGTGCAATGAATACGTCCTATGATGAAATATTCGTTACCATATTCCTTTACCAACCGGGTGATGTTGGTATATAGTTCAGGACGGTGCGGATCGGGTGCTTTATAGGCCATGGCCGCTTCGTCGTTGTCGCGGAGTGGATTCCGGGCGATGTTGGTGTAATGACCTGTTCCGAAGGGCGTTTCGTAAGGATCTATTTTCCATTCAACACCCCATTCGTCAGTGTATGCTTCCGGTTTCAGGTAGTAATTGGTAGACCAGCCCACACTGGCTTGCAACAGGTCTTGTCCGGTCAACAGTTCAAGGTCGTATCCGTACCAGTCGCGGTGGTGTGGTTCTGAGAATTGCTTGGGCAATTTGAAGGCTTCCCGTAACCGGTCGGCAAATTCCGGCGTAAAAGTAGCTTGAAAAGGAGGTCTGTCTGTCTCCTGATGGCTTAACGCCATACATACTCTATCTCTATGTTTCATTGTTCTTTTAAATGTTTTTGCAAAGGTAGTATTTGTTTTTCTCTTTTTCTTGAAGTATATTTGCACATACCTACGTTATTTTTGCTAGAATCATTAGCAGATCAATAGAACCTTGCGGTGTGTCTTTGCCGTAGAAAAACGAGTTGGATCATGAAACATATGAATGACGTTTTGTTTGAGAAGGTCGAAAAAGAATACAACTCTTCTTTTTCGGTGGTGGCCTATGCCAATGCGTTTTTTGCCGCTCCGTTGCATATCCATCCCGAATATGAACTCATTTTGATAGAAGAAGGCGATGGGCTGATGTTTGTCGGCGATACGGTGAGCAAGATGTCTCCCGGCGATTTTATGCTGATAGGGCAGAATCTTCCTCATTTGTGGCTTAGTGCCGAGCCTTATTATGAAAAAGATACAACATTGGTTTCGCGTTCGGTGTATTCTCAATTCGGGTTGGGTATATTTCCTCCCGATTTGCATGCCGTACCGGAGCTGGAAGAGGTGTATAAGTTGTTGAAGCGTTCACAGCGCGGGCTGATATTCAGTGGTGAAAAGCTGGAAGAACAAAAGAAAAAATTCAGAAAGTTGGTCAACGCCCGTGGGTACGGAAAATGGGTGGGGTTATACGATTTGCTGTACCGGTTGTCTACGATATGCGAGGCACGCTATATGACCAGTAACCTGTACGAGAATGCCGATCAGGAACGGCACGACAGGGTGATTCGTAAGGCCAATGAATACATGAATCGGAACTATCAGAGTAACATTGCGCTAAAGGATATTGCCATTTATTCAGGTATGAATTCAAGCGCATTGTGCCGGCATTATAAGAAACACACGGGTAAAACGGTTTTTGAATACCTTTCGGAGTTACGTATTTCGTATGCGGCAAAGTTGTTGATGAACAAGAATATCTCCATAAGTCAGGTGGCTTACGATTGTGGATACAATAGCCTGTCTCACTTCAATCACCAGTTCAAATGTATTGTAGGACAAACCCCGAGCGATTATTGTAAAAAGCTTGTTCATGTTTAGTGGAAAGACTGTTGGTACAAACGCACTGGGCATCTCGTTGCAACGAGATGCCCAGTGCGT
>CABSGW010000053.1 GCA_902477365.1 uncultured Prevotellaceae bacterium | reverse complement strand
AGATCCATTTCGGTACATCCGCTACAAGTGTCGGCTTGGAAAGAAACAAATTCTTTATGTATTTTGTAATATCCCTTGTTCTGTAACAGAATGAATATACGTTTACGCTCTTGCTCCAACAGGTTTACATCGCATGGCATACCTTTACGCAACAGAGATGCTGCTGAATCTTTTTGAAGTATTTCATTGATTTGAGGATTGTCTACCACCCATCGGATAGACCGGATGGTATATAGTTGTCCCGGATAAATATGATAAGCTACTTTGGTCTTTTTCTTCTTACTTTGAACGTTTGACTCTACATGTGCATGCAAAAAACCTTTATTGTATAAGGCTTGTTTGATGTATTGTTTGGATAGGGAGGTTCGTGTAGAGTCGTAGATAACAGGGGGTTCGCCCAGTTTACGGATAAAGCGGTTTCTCTTCTTAGTACTGTCTGTGCCTGAAAGACAATAGATGCCGAGAGGCACTTTAACCATGTTGAACCATCGGGAATTAGGTTCTTGACGTACATAGCGCCGATAAGAAGAGGCTTTAATTTGTTTGTCTTTTGAGGATACCGATACCGCAGAAAGAATACTTTCTCCATCGGCCATGAACTTTGAAGATGAACATCCGCTAAAGCATAACAAAAGGAGAAGAACTGATAAGCTCTTCCAACTGCATTTTATTGCCAACAGACATTTTGGATATGAAACATGCATTTTGCTTGCAAAGATAAGACAATAATAAAAAATAACTTCGTAGCTTTGCAGAAAAGCCTTCTTAATTTAGGTAAAAACAGTTAGGTGTTAAAACGACATTGTCTTATCAAACTTTTAGATTTATGCTTATTTACCCCAATGCCAAAATCAATTTAGGATTATATATAACCGAAAAACGGGCCGATGGCTATCACAACCTTGAAACCGTATTCTATCCCATACCGTTACGTGATAGTTTGCAAATTGAGGTTCAGAAACAGGGTGTCGACACGTCTGATTTTCAGCAAGCAGGCATTACGATAGAGGGCGATATGACTCAGAATCTTGTTTATAAAGTTTATGAATTGCTACACGAAGAGTTCAATTTACCACCGGTTAAGGTGCATCTATACAAACATATACCTACAGGCGCAGGACTGGGCGGAGGCAGTAGCGATGCGGCTTTTATGATGAAGGGATTGAATGAACTATTCGATTTAAGGTTGAGTGATGAGCAAATGGAAGAAAAGGTTGGACGTTTAGGTGCAGATTGTGCTTTTTTCATTCGGAATACTCCTGTGTATGCCACGGGCATCGGCAATGTCTTTAAGCCCTGTCCGGTTTCCTTGAAGGGATGGACAATTGTGCTGATAAAGCCCAATGTTTCTATTTCAACAAAAGATGCTTATGCGTCTGTTTGTCCCCGTAAACCCGAGTATGATTTGATGAATACCATGCAGAAACCTATTGAAGTGTGGCGTGACTATGTAACCAATGATTTTGAAGCAAGTGTTTTCAAACTGCAACCGCAAATAGGTGTTATTAAAGACACTTTGTATGATATGGGGGCTGTATATGCTTCAATGAGCGGTAGCGGAAGTGCTGTTTTCGGTTTGTTCAAACATCCGGTTGAATCTGTCAAAACCGTGTTTGCCGATTGTTTTACTTTCCAGCAGGAAATATACATATAGCTTATGATCTTTTATTTCTCTGGTACGGGTAACAGTCAATGGGTTGCGTCGCAATTGGCAGCGGCATTGCATGAACAGGCCATAGCGGTTACTCCAGCCTCATTTAAAGAGACGTTTCAGCTGGACGAAGGTGAAACCATTGGTTGGGTGTTTCCGGTGTATGCTTGGGGCCCTCCGGCTTACCTGCTTCGTTTTATTATGCAAGCCAATATTGTACAAACGGGGGGACATTACGGCTTTTTTGTTTGTACTTGTGGAGATGATATAGGACGCACCGACCGGATTCTAAGTAGCTTGTTAAAGGAGCGACATTTACCGCTTGATAGCGGCTTTTCCATTCGTATGCCTAATACCTATGTCTGTTTGCCGGGCTTTGATGTCGATGCAAAAGAACTGGAACAGAACAAACTGCGGGAGGCTACTCCTGCCTTGGAAGAAGCTATACAAGCTATAATAGAGCGGAAACGGGTTTATTTTAGTTTGCATCCGGGTGCAATGCCTTCATTTAAGAGTTACATTCTTCGTCCTTTATTCAATCGTTTTCTCGTAACCGATCGTTACTTCCATTGTTCCGATAAGTGTATTGGTTGCGGAAAGTGCGCCAAAGTGTGTCCTGTAAGCAACATTCGGATAGACGAACATCAACCTGTATGGAATCGTCATTGTAGTGGTTGTTTGGCATGCTATCATTATTGCCCGGTTCATGCCATTGATTTTGGACGTCAGACACAGAAAAAAGGACAATATACCTATCAGGGCAGCCTGAACAAATAACGAAGTATTTTTAAGCATAAGTTTTCGATGAAGTCTGTCAACTAAAGGTTACAATTGGACTTATATCTCGTGTGTTCAGACAAATAGAAGCACTTTTCTGTAGTGTTAAGGTCTTTAATCCGAGCTTTCTTCTTAACTTTATGCCATAAAAAGAAGAAGAATAAGTTTAGTTGGTTTGTTCTTGGGTCAGACATCCTGAAAATTGGTATTGTCAAGACGGAGTAATTGAGAAGAGTAGAGCTAGCTTACATGGAAGGATAGATAAATCATGGGTATACAAAAATCAACATTATCGGGTTTGTGGGCCATCAGTCCATTGTTTGTATTTATATTCGTGTTTGTAGGTGCTAGTCTGTTGGCTGGCGATTTTTATAAAATACCGTTAGTCGTTGTTTTTGTTATTGCAGCACTTTATGCTGTATCCATCACCAAGGGGATTTCGGTTAATGATCGGATTACGGTATTTTCAAAAGGAGCCGGAGCGCCCAATCTGATGTTGATGGTTTGGATCTTTGTATTGGCTGGTGCTTTTGCCGCTTCGGCTAAAGCGATGGGGGCTATTGAGGCGACCGTGAATTTGACTTTATGGTTGTTGCCGGATCAGCTGCTCTTGGCCGGTTTGTTTGTGGCTGCTTGTTTTGTGTCTCTTTCCATTGGTACGTCTGTTGGAACAATTGTTGCATTAGTGCCGGTTGCAGTTGGTGTAGCCGATAAGGCTGAACTTGTGCTCCCTTTAGTGGTTGCAGTTGTGGTAGGTGGTGCCTTTTTTGGCGACAATTTGTCGTTCATTTCTGATACTACTGTAGTTGCAACCCGTTCTCAGGGATGTGAGTTGAGCGATAAATTTAAGGTGAATGTACGTATTGTAATGCCGGCTGCAATCCTGACAGGCCTTATTTATGTTTACCTGGGATTTGCACCGCAAGAAGGCTTTATCTTGGAGTCGGTGGATTGGATTAAGATTATTCCCTATCTGGCAGTTCTGTGTTTGGCTATCTGGGGAGTGAATGTGTTGGCTGTATTAGTTTTAGGTAATGTTCTTACAGGTATTATCGGAATGTGTGACGGAGTGTTTCGGCTAGAAACCTGGTTTGTGGCAATGGGTGAAGGTATTGTCTCTATGGGCGATCTGATTGTGATTTCTTTATTAGCCGGTGGCTTGATGGAAATTATTCGGTATAATGGCGGAATAGATTTCTTGGTAGAGAAAATGACGAGTCGTATTTCCGGAAAGCGAGGGGCGGAGTCTTGCATTGCTGCTTTGGTCTGTGTTACTAATTTGTGTACGGCGAATAATACGATTGCGATTCTTTCGGTGGGTGAGATATCTAGGGATATTGCCGGGAAGTATGGCGTAGATAAACGGAAGAGTGCCAGTATTCTAGATACGTCTTCTTGCTGTATTCAGGGACTGATCCCTTATGGCGCACAGTTGCTGATGGCATCTGGGTTGTCCGCGTTGAATCCGTTTGCAATTATTCCTTTTCTATACTATCCCATGATCATCGGGGGATGTGTCATCTTAAGTATCCTTTTTAGGTATCCAAAAGCATATTCCTGATCATGTCGAAGCCGATTCTCCATATGCTGTTGTGCAGTTTTTTGCTTTTAAGTTGTACATCGTTTGTCAATGATAAATCGGCGGAACAAGTCGATGCGCTCAATGATCGATCGGCCATGTGGATGTATCGGCAGGCCGTTACATTGGAGGATATTGCCGATGTGAAGATTGGTTCGCAGGAACCCAAACTAGTCTCGTATGCACAACAAGCTGTGGATTATAGTAATACATATTCGGATGGAAAAGCGAGGGCCTACTACTTGTTGGGAAATGCTTATTTGTTTAAAAACAAACCGGACAGTGCTGCTGTTTCTCTGACAAATTCGTTGGATGCTACGAACAATCAGTTTTTGCGTGCAAAAACGTTTATTTCTTTGATGCATCTGTACCAGTCTACGTCAGATAGTAAACAGTTTTATGGTGCACGCGATAAGGCTTTTCAAACTTTGTTGCGTATACAGGAAGAAGAACCCTACTTTGAGGAAGTAGAAAAGCAGTATTTGCAACAAATAGAAACTGATTATTATCTGGCCTCTGCTGCCTATTTTGTAGATCAGCAATTGTGGGAGTCTGCTAAAGGGGAATTGGCTAAAATCAGTGCAGATTATGTTTTGTCCGATACGGTAGCCTCAATTGCCTACTATTATATTTCGGCTTTGTCGGTAGATGTTACGGATATGGATCGTGCGATGAAACGTTTTGATCGTTTATTGTATGGCTATGTGCTAAGCAAATCAGCTAATAATCTATATTGGCAATGCCGCATACAACTTGAAATCGCTTCTTTGTTGCTAAAGCCGGACTTGAGTCAAACTATTTACGATTTGCGTCATCGCAGCCTGTTGGCTGTATTTCCTAAAAGTAAAGAGGAAGAACCTTTGGCTTATGACTTGATTGATGAGGCTATGAGCCAATCACTTTTATACGGAGATGAAGTGATGTGGGCTATGGCCTGCCGTGTCAAGGCTATGGCTGCTGTTTATGAAAAAGATTATTCATTGTCGTTGAGTTTATTGGATCAGGCCTCAGGGGTATTGAGCCAATATCGGAATCCGGGTTTGGTGGCCCGTATTTGTGAGTTGCAGTCAATCGTCTATTCCGCCTTGTCTATGAAGCAAGAATCAGACAGTTGCCGGAATGTTTATCTGGATATTTTGGAAAATACGCGTTTGGATCGGGCTATAGAGAGTCGTAGTGAACGATTACAGGCTGATTATATGAGACAGCAGTTCTTGTTTTGGATGTTGGTGATTTTGTTGGTTATGTGTAGTGCCGGACTTTTTTACCTATACCGTTTTTCACGACAGAAAAACCAAAAACGACAGACAGGGTTTGCTCTTGAAATACAGAGCGTCAATGAGGTTATTAGTCAGGGAAACGACTATTCTGACGGGGACAAGGGCATTTCTTCTTTGTATATGTCAGTACGAAAGTGGCTTATGCAGGTTCAAAAGGACAAGGAATCATGGACTGAGGCTTATTCCGATACACAAGAAAGGCGGCAGTTGCTTGTAGCTAAGTGGGAAGAAGAAAAAATCAATGGGGTTTCATGTCGGGCTAAGTTACGTTATGTATCGGCTTTATTGCCTTACCTCAGCCGTGTTCAGTATGACTTGTCAAAAGCCCGTGCCGTAGGCGACTGGCAAGAAAGGTCTGCCTATGTACAGGAATTATTGGATCATGTGGTTCGTCAAAATCTTTTTCTGACCGATTGGATTCAGTTGCAACGGGGACGCTTTGCGTTGAAATTGGAAATTGTTGCGTTGAATGATCTCTTTGATGTTTTGCGTAAAACGGCTTTTTCTTATGCATGGAATGATATTCAATTGGAGATTACTGACACCCAACTTTTGGTCAGAGCGGACAAGGCATTGACATTGTTTATGTTAACCACCTTGACTGATAATGCTCGGAAAGCGTCCTCGCGGGGACAGCGCGTGTGTGTCTATGCCCAAGAGTGTGGCAGTTTGGTCGAGATCGTGGTGCAGGACGAAGGAAAGGGGTTGAGCGAAGAAGAGCAGAAACGGCTCTTGTCTCGGAAAAAAACAGATTTCTCTCAGGGTGGTTATGGCTTGTCCAATTGTTTGTCCATTCTTGAAAAGTACCGTAAAAGCAGTGCCCTTTTTGCTTCGTGCGAACTCAATGTTTACAGTCAAAAAGGAAAAGGTGCGCGTTTCAGTTTCAAGTTACCGCGTGTTTTACGCAGTATGCTGATAATGATCGGTTTCTCTTTGTGGATAGGGGAGAACCTCTGTGCACATGCTGCGAATGTCAATAGTTGGATGTATAATGACTCGGTTGTTCAGCGCGCCTCACAGTATGCCGATTCGGCTTATTTCAGTAATATTTCCGCGCACTATCAAAATACATTGTGTTATGCCGATTCGGTTTATGCTTGCCTCAACAAGGTGTATGCACGCTTTAGCTTACCCTATTCATTTCGCTTGATGACTTATGACAGTTTGCAGGTATATAAGAAACCGGCCGATTTGATTTTGTATGAAAAAGGGTTGTTTCCCAATTACCGTTTGTTACTCGATGTGCGTAATGAGAGTGCTATTGCCGCTTTGGCACTGAACCAATGGAACTGCTATACCTATAATAACGGTATTTATACACAATTATACCGGCTGACAACGCAGAATAAAGCGTTGGAACGTGAGAACCGGAATATAAAGTTTGTTTCCGATAACATGTCGTTGGTGTTGGGACTTTTGTTGTTGGCAATCGGCATTATCTGTTTGCTGTGTTGCATGGTCTACATCCGCATGTATTGGTTGAAAGAGATGAAACGCAGGCAAATACAGGAGCTTGTCATGGGGTTGTTTGCCGGATGTAGGGGAGTGTCATTGCTTGAGTCGGTTTTCTCGTTATTGCATGAGTCGTATGGTGTCAAAGGCGCACGGTTTGTATTTGCCACAGAGGATAAGGTGGTGTACAGTCAGGCATTTGGGATTCCGCTTTCTGCTATCAATGAGAGCTGTGTCGAACGTTGCCTTGCTTCGGGGAAGCAGGTTGTTTCCGAGGAGAATACCGTTTATTGTTTCCCGTTGCAGTCTCTGCTTTTCGATAAGTATAAAGGTGCGTTTGTCTTGAATTTTGAACATATGCAGGCAGATTCGGAAGATATTGATTTATTGGCGCGTTACTATGTGCCGCTATTGTCAAAAATTTTGTTTCTTGAAATTATCGAAGGTCGTGTACTGGCCTCCGAGATTACATTCATACACGATGAGATGAGCCGTTTGGAATACGAAGTAAGCTTGCTCCATGTGCAAAATCAGATTGTCGATAACATCCTTTCGTCCATTAAGCACGAAACTATGTATTATCCAAGCCGCCTTACCACCATGATGCAGCGCATGAACCCGGAACAAAAACAATTGTTCGATATGGAGGAGGTTGTAGCTTATTATCAGGAGTTGCTTCAAGCTTTTTTGCAGCAGGCCGATCGCATACAGGCCTCTTGCGCTGTGTCGTTTGCAGCTGTACCGGTCGAACGGTTATTCCGTACTTTAAACCATTTGTGGAAGGTGCGACATAGCCTGAGTGGGACTTCGATGTCGTTGGTTTGCGAACTTGCCTCGTGCCGGGAACTTCAGGTCCGTGCCGATGAGGTTCTTTGGATGTATTTGGCGGAGAATGCGCTTCGTTTGATAAACAGCCAACACCAAGTTTGGCAAGCTATACGTATAGAGGCGGCGCCGGAAGGTGCTTTTGTGAAATTCAGCATCGAGGGGCAGGCTCTTCCGGATGCGTTGGTGTATGTGCCGGATAAAGAGGCTGTCGAATTTTTGCTTTGCAGTCAGGTGATACGCGACCACGATGCGGGTATGTCGTGTCCCGGATGTCGCATTGATATGGAGAAAACGAGAGAGGGAGTTCAGATATGGTTTACGTTACCTAAAGTTGATGAAAATGGAACAGTTTAAAGTGATTATTGTAGAAGATGCCCGTTTGGAATTGAAAGGAACAGAGGAGATCTTTCGAACCGAGATCCCCGAAGCGCAAATTATCGGCACAGCCTCTTGCGAGGAGGAACTATGGCCGTTGTTGGCAGCCGAAACGCCTCGTTTGCTCTTGCTTGATTTGGGCTTGGAGGGATCTACAACAGCAGGAGTGTCGTTGTGCCGTAAGGTTAGACAACAGTATCCGGAAATCCGGATATTGATCTTTACCGGTGAGATTTTGAATGAGAAACTTTGGGTCGATGCGCTGGAGGCCGGTGCGGATGGTATTGTGTTGAAGTGTGGTGAACTGTTGACCCGCACCGATGTGATACAGGTTGTACAGGGACGTCGCAATGTGTTCAATCAACCGGTATTGGATAAGATCGTGCACTATTTCGTCAAAGCAGTCTGTGCCGACTATAATAAGAACGAGGCTTTTTTCAATTACGATATCGACGAGTATGACGAACGGTTATTGCGTCATTTGGCTTTAGGTTATACCAAGGAGATGATCACCAATTTACGCGGTATGCCGTTTGGTATCAAGAGCCTGGAAAAGCGCCAGAATGAGCTGATTGGAAAACTGTTTGCCGAACACGAGCGAAACGGTGTGAATGCAACTCGTCTGGTGGTACGTGCGTTGGAATTGCGGATTTTGGATATTGAAAATCTGGTCCCCGATGAAAGCTGATTGGCGGTTGCGTGGTTTGTTCGGCTTGTTGGTCGTCTGGCTTGTGTTGGTCTTTTACTCGTGGATGGCCGATGCTTGGGGGGCTAATGTGCGTAGTGTCATTAGTCCGTCAGGCATACGCTGGTTTTTTGTCCATTCCATGTCCGGTTTGTGTCGGCCGCAAGCTGTTTGGCTGTTTTTGCTTCTGTCCGGATGGGGAGTGGGGCTTTATACCGGATTCCTGAATGGCTTTTTGCGTCAACAGCGTCATTCGTCCACGCAGCGTATGGCTTTTCGGTTGGCTTGTGGGGTAGGATGTGTCTACACGCTTGCTGTTGTTTTGCTTGTCTGTTGGCCAAATTCCGTTCTGCTGAATGTAGAAGGTACGTGGTATCCTTCTTCTTTCAGTGCGGCTGCAATACCTATTGTTTACTGGGGATGGACCTTTTCGGCTTTGGCCTACGGATATTTCAGCGGAAAGGTACAGACTGGGGCCGATCTGGTAGAATCGCTGGTTTTTGGTATAAAGCGGTATAGCTGGCTTTTGCTCTATTATGTATTAGTGGTCTATATAGGCGAGTTGGTGTCCTTTGTGTTCTTTTTGTGAATGTTGTTTTCAGGTAAAATAGTGAAGAAAGTACGCCCAACGTTATGTTCCTCTGTTTTTTGGTGTTACTTTTGTATCCGATGAGTAAGCTTATAAGTTATTCGCATTTCGTTTAATTAATGGATAGAGAGATTATGAAGAAAACAATGAAAATTGCAGGTATTGCACTTGGGGTGATCTTGTTGTTGCTTTTGGTTCTTCCTTTCGCTTTTCAGGGAAAGATAGAAAAAATAGTGAAAGAAGAAGGAAATAATATGTTGAACGCACAGTTTGACTTTCGTGCGTTGGATCTTAGTTTGTTGCGTAATTTTCCACAGGCTTCGGTTACGTTGAAAGATTTTTGGTTGAAGGGTACGGGCGATTTTGAGAAAGACACATTAGTTCAGGCGGGAGAACTTACCGCTACAATCAATCTTTTTTCGCTGTTTGGAAATAGCGGATACGATATTTCAAAGATTATGCTTGAAAACACCCGTTTGCATGCAATTGTTTTGGAGGACGGTCGCCCTAACTGGGATGTGATGAAGCCCTCGGAAAACACCGATTCGCTTGCCGATAACGCATCGGAAAGTACGCCTATACGGATCAAGTTAAAACGGCTGACCGTGAATAATCTTTCTGTGATTTACGATGACCGGCAGGCTAACCTATATGCGGAAGTCAACAGTTTCAATGCCGCTTGTTCGGGTGACTTTGGTAGTGAGCATACCACGGTGGATTTGGAAATGAAGACTCCTTCATTGGTTTACCGCATGGGAGGTGTACCTTTCCTGAACGGGGTGGAGTTGGAAGCGGACGTGTCTGTTGACGCGGATTTTGTCAACAACAAATATACACTACGCGATAATTCCCTGCGGCTGAATGCCATTCAGGCGAGCGTTGATGGTTGGGTGGCGCTGAATGAGGCCGGTATGGACATGGATGTGAAATTAAATACCAACGAGGTAGGCTTTAAGGAATTGCTTTCTCTGATTCCTGCAATCTATGCAAAGGACTTCAAGACCTTGAAAACCGATGGCAAAGTACTGCTTACCGCTTTTGCGAAGGGGCGGTTACAGGGCGATAGCATCGTGCCACGGTTCGAAGCGGTATTGGATGTGAAGAATGCCATGTTGCGTTATCCGTCACTGCCGGCGGGCATTGACCGGATCAATATCGCTGCAACCGTGAGAAATCCGGGAGGGAATATTGACTCTACAACGGTAACGGTCAGTCCGTTTAATTTTGTGATGGCTGGTAATCCGTTTAGTGTGAAAGCGGCGGTCAAAACACCGGTCAGCGATCCTGATTTTCAGGTAACGGCCCAAGGAAAACTGGATTTAGCCAAGATCAAGGAGGTGTACCCGTTAGAAGATATGCAGCTAAACGGACTTATCCATGCAGACATGGGAGTGCAAGGAAAACTCTCTTATATCGAAAAGGAGCAGTATGAAAAGGTTAAGGCAGACGGAACAATCCGGTTGAATGATATGAAATTGGTTCTGAAGGATATGCCGTCAGTTGATGTGAAACGTTCAACGTTCAGTTTTGCACCGCGTTACTTGCAGCTCAGTGAGACTACTGTTCAGATTGGGAAGAACGATTTGACGCTGGACAGCCGTTTCGAAAATTATCTGGGTTATGTATTGAAGGGTTCTACGCTCAAGGGAACGTTGAATGTCAGCAGTAACAAATTTAACCTGAATGATTTTATGACTCCCGATACCGTTGCAACGCAGGCCACAACAGCTGCGGCCGATACAACGACTGGGGTGATTCGTGTACCCGAGAATATCGACTTCCACATGCAGGCAACAATGAAGGAGGTATTGTTCAACAAAATGAAGTTGGAAAACATCAATGGTGTGTTGGTTGTAAAAGATGGAAAGATGGATATGCGTAACCTCTCCCTCCAGACAATGGGAGGTAGCGTGACGGTAAACGGAGTATACGAGGCGCCACAGAAGGCTCAGCCGAAGTTGAATGCTGGTTTTTCCCTGAAGGATATCAGTTTTGCCCAAGCGTATAAGGAACTGGATATGGTACAGCAACTGGCTCCAATTTTCTCAGGGTTGAACGGTGCTTTCTCCGGAAACATCAAGGTAAATACGCCGTTGGATGAACAAATGAGCCCGGTATTGGCTTCCGTACAAGGGAGTGGGGCGTTGTCTACAAAAGACTTGAGTTTGAGTGGAGTCAAGTTCATCGACCAATTGGCTGATATCGTGAAGAAACCCTCTTTAAAAGACATTAAAGTCAAGGATCTTCAGATTGAATTTGAAATAGCAGAAGGCCGGGTAAAGACGAAGCCGTTCGATCTGAAGTTGGGAGAGTACGCCATGAATCTGTCCGGTTCCACCGGCTTGGATCAGACTGTTGACTATAAAGGTAAAATCACAATGCCAACAGGCAATGTTGCGTCTAAACTGGGTACGGTAGACATGAATATCGGGGGAACATTTACTTCGCCGAAAGTCAGTGTTGATTTGGAGAGCCTGGTTAAAAATGTAGCAGAACAGACCATTCGCGATTTAGGAACCAATCTGATCAAGAATGCGACAGATTCTACCAAAAAGGGAAATGTGCTCGATAAAGCGCTCAATCTGTTTAAAAAGAAGAAGTAAGTATTTATCCTGACAATAGATAAAGAACGGGCAGTACTTTACGAAAAGTCTGTCCGTTCTTTTACGTTATGGGTTGATTACGCATTGACTATATAGAAGCAATCATGAAGTCAATGATGAATTTTTACTGATTTTGAATCTTTATAGACTGCAATATGAAATATATCATTCAAACCGAAAGGTTAATCATACGGCTTGCTGAACCGGATGATGCGGAAGCCATCTTCTCTTATCGTTCTGACTTTGCTGCAAATAAGTATCAGGGATGGTTACCCGATTCGGTCGAAGAAGTGTCCGATTATATCCGTAATATGCCGAGGACGATAGCTGTTCCCGACAGCTGTTTTCAGTTTGCCATTATTCTTGTAGATGAAAACAGATTGATTGGGGATATGGGAATCCGTTTTACCAATCACAACAATATGCAGGCTGAAATCGGATGTACACTGCATACAGTTTATCAGAAGAAAGGTTATGCTACAGAAGCATTGACGGCAATGGTGGATTATCTTTTCGGAATATTGGATAAACATCGGATTCTAGCTTCAGTCGATCCGGAAAATACACCATCTGTCCGATTAATAGAACGATTGGGCTTCAGAAAAGAAGCTCACTTAAAAGAAAGCTATTATTTGCGGGGGAATTGGGTGGATGATGTAATTTATGCGAAGCTTAAAAAAGAATGGATGAATGATGCCAACATAAATTGATTCTGCCATATCCATCGATTATCACTCACATTTAGTGATACGTGTTTACGTGGGTACGGTTCTTTGTTTCAACCCCAAAACCATTTTTTAACTCCAATCGGTCATTAGGCTTCGCTTTGGGTTTAACGTGAATGCTAAGACATAAGCAAGTCTTGGAATTCACGTTATTTATTGGGTATCTGCGGTATCAGCGTCTCTTTCCTGACATCAAGAATACACCGTAACGGACTGCCCAATCCGTTTCAACGAACTGGGCAGTCCGTTCAAAAGAGATCGGCAGCTCGTTGCATGATACCTTTATGTCCCAATTACACACAAAAGAAAACTGGAATTCCCGTCCACCCCAAACCGTTTCTGCTATTCCGTATCAAACACAAAACGCATTAACGGCAACCGGTCCGCCCAT
>CABSGW010000052.1 GCA_902477365.1 uncultured Prevotellaceae bacterium | reverse complement strand
GGAGAATATACCATTCATGCAGATCCAGATGATTGGGTGGAATGTGATATGCTGGAGGAGCTTTACTGTAAAGCAAAGGAGGAAGATGCGGATATGGTGATATGTGACTATTATGTTGAATATAAGAATCTTACTAAATATATCAAACAGCAACCTTCTGCATTAGACCATAAAACAGTTTTGTGCGAATTGTTCCAACAACTGCTGCATGGCAGTTGTTGTAACAAACTCGTTCGACGAGTTTGTTACAACAACCATAACATAAAATTTCCTGAAAACATCAATCGTTGGGAAGATCTGTTTGTTAATTGCGACTTATTATATTCTGGCATACGAGTAAACTATCTACCAAAGGCATTTTATCATTATGATAATTATTCCAACCCTAATTCTATCGTTCGAAAGATTTCAATCGAAGGAGTCAAATCGCAAATACATTTTGTGAACTACTTTGCTAATAAGCTTGACAGCAAGATCCACAGCGAAGAATTATACAAGGTAAAGGCTGCTACGAAAGAACTTGCTTTCATGTCAGGATTGTTTAAGAAAGAGGAAATAATACAATTGTACGCTGAAATTAATGAGCGCTATTGTGCATTAAATAAGACGAAACATATTGTGTCTATTTCGAAAATATTATCCTATGCCATAACACATCAACAATGGTATGATCTTATGTATCTATATTTCGCTTTTATTCAAACAATAAAATCAGTCATTAGACCACTATTTCGTTGACTAAATCAAGATTCAAGCATTGGAATACTATTAATAAAAGGAATAATGAAAAAACCAGCTATATCCGTTATCATTCCTGTCTATAAGGCCGAAAATTATCTACATAAATGCGTGGACAGCCTGCTGGCACAAACTTTTACGGACTTTGAAGTAATTCTTGTGGACGATGGAAGTTCCGATCGCTCAGGAGCTATTTGTGATGAATATTCCCAGAAGGACAGCCGTGTAAAAGTGATCCATAAAGAGAATGGAGGAGTAAGTTCGGCACGCCAATGTGGAATAGATAATGCACAGGGAGAATACACCATCCATGCAGATCCAGATGACTGGGTGGAAAATAATATGCTGGAGGAACTTTACCGAAAGGCAAAAAAAGAAAATGCAGATATGGTTATTTGCGACTATTACAAAGAATATGGAAATTACACTAAATATATCAAACAACAACCTCCTGCATTAGACCACAAAACCATTCTTTGTGAGCTATTATTAGAACAACTGCATGGCAGTTGTTGTAACAAGCTCATACGACGAACTTATTACAAACGCTATAATATTCATTTTCCTTTTAGTTTAAGAATGTATGAAGATTTATTTGTAACAATAAGCATTGTCTGTAATAACCCTAAAATAAGTTATCTAAATAAAGCCTTTTATCATTATGATAAAGTAACAAATCTACAATCCATCACAAAAGACCCAACAGTCGCCTATACTCAACTCCTTAAACTAGATCAATATTTAAGAGATGTATTTACATCCATTTATTTCCAATATATATATTCATATTTACTCTATAAAAAAGCATGGTTAGAATTAACCATGTCTAATTTGAAGGAGCTAAGCACAACATTGGAAGATTTAAAGAATCACTTTCCGCCGCATGCTCCATTAAGCAAAAAAGTATTATTAAAATTAGCCTATCACTCTCCATTACTATCAAAAAAAATATACGATATCATCAAAAAACACCAAAACAAACATCTTGTTTTTCATATCAAAAAAACAAGAAATAAAATAAGAGCCTAATGTCTATCATTTTCATTCCAACCTTTATTCTAATGGTACAATTTTTTTTTCTAATCAACCATTTGAAATATGATCATTCAATTAGGAAAGACAGTTCAGCACAAATCAAAATCAGCTTTATTTTCCTAGGAGCTCTTTATTGTTTGCGATCCTCTCATATAGGGAATGATACAGAAACATATGCAGATCTTTTTGAAAAAGTTAAGTTTTTCCCATTTACACAACTGGATATATTTTCACCTCGTTTTGAATTGGGATTTATTTATTTGAATAAAATAAGTTCCTTGATATGTGATAACTTTTTTTTTCTGCAAATTATAGTAGGCTTATTTGTGTACAGTATCACATACAAATTCGTAAAAGAATATTCCCCTTATGTCGGAATGACCATTATCGTATTCTTTTTTGTTCGTTATCACGATGCTTATATGAATATCATGAGGCAAGCGATTGCTACAGGGTTTACCTTATGGAGCTATATGTATTTAAAGAAAGGAGGACATTGGCAATTCCTTCTATTGGTACTGTTGGCATATACAATGCACCAATCTGCAATCATATTCTTATTAATTTGGCCCTTTACCAAGATAACCTATAAACCGAAGTACCTAAAATACTTCATCATGGCTTGTCTTACTATTTTTGTTTTAGGTGCTATTATTACATTCATGATCTCATCCGGTATACTTCCCTATTACTATGAAGATTCAGAATACATGGCAGGAGGAAAAATTGCTCCGGCTATTATCTTATTCATGAATGTTATTATCTTCTTATTCTTCTATCTGAATAAAGGATACAAATTAAAAAATTACAAGAATAAACAACTATATGGTTCAGATATCACCTGGATACTGATGATTGGTATCTTAATACAAATCACGGCACTCTGGTTCGCAAACATGGAGCGCATAACTTGGTATTTTTCTATATTCAACATCATAGCTATACCTTATGCGTTGACAAAAATAAGAAGTAGCAATAAAGTTATAATGAGCATTAGTATAACAGCTTTTTATATAGCTTATTATTATCTCATTCTCACTTATCGTCCTGAATGGAATATTGTTTATCCTTATGAATTCTTCTTCTAATATTAAAGGAATATTAGAATTCAATTATCGCATTTAAATATACATCATTGGAAACGCTCCATCATTATGAACATAATACATATTGCAGAACTTAACTATGAACTTTGTAATGGCATAAAAACTGTTATAACAGCTTTATACTTGTATCAAAAAAGATTAGGGCACACTGTATTCGTCTTGAACTTGATTGACAATAAAACAAAGATTTTTAAAGAAGAATATTACATTTATTCGTCCACGAAGTTTCAAAAAACAATCAATCAAATAAAACCAGATATTGTTGTATTCCACTCAATCTATAAACTACCTTATTTTCGCTTTGCAAATTATCTCGTTGAAAACAATATTCCATATTTAATTGAACCTCATGGAGGAACAACCATTGAGAACCAAAAAAAAAGTTATTGGAAAAAGAAACTTGCTAATATTCTATGGGTAAATAAATTCATTGAAAAAGCGTCTGCTGTTATTTATCTGAACCAGAAAGAATTAGAAAACTGTATATTCACATCAAAAAGAAAAGAGAGCTATATAATTCCAAATGGTGTTACAACACCCCTTTCTTTTACCTCCTCCAGAGACTCTAAAATACGCTTTATATTTCTTGCAAGATTGAATATACACCATAAAGGCCTAGACCTCTTGATACATGCTATACAACATCTTTGTAATAAGGGGTATACAGACAAATTCGAATTTCACTTTTACGGAGAAGCAGACAGCACAAAAGAACAATTTGCATTTGAGCAATTGTTTGCCAACATAAAGAAAACAGGAAATATATTCTACCACGGTATGGCTATAAATGAAAAAAAAGAAATGGCTTTTAAAAACTCGGACATATACGTCCTCACATCCAGATACGAAGGTATGCCCATGTCCGTTTTAGAAGCGTTATCACATGGGATACCTTGTGTCATAACACCCCAAACCAACATGCAAAAAATAATCGAAGATAATGAATGTGGATGGATTACAGATTTAGATAGTAATACAATTGCCCAAACACTTATTATGGCATTAGATGAATTTCCTAAAAGGAAAAAGACTCTAAACGAAAATGCCCGAAAGGCTACATTGCCATATACTTGGGAAACAATTGCAAAACAGACCATCAGCATTTATCAAACGGTTATAAAGGGTAACAACTAAAAGATTCCTTCAACAACAAGTTGATAATCTATTGCTCTATTTTTAGAATACAATCTAGATTACCCCAAAAATTTTCTTTATATGAAATTTCTTCCCAAAGACAATGATTAAAGTAGACTTTGGGACATATTGACCAAGAAGTTATACACCAATTGCGCTTTATGAATTCCTTAATCTCCATCATAACTCCATGCTATAACTCTGCTCCTTTTATAAGTAGAGCTATAGAATCGGTACAATCACAAACATTACAGAATTGGGAAATGCTAATTGTTGATGATTGCTCCTCAGACAATTCGGCCACCATCATACATCAATACGCAGAAAAAGATAACAGAATACATTATTTCAAAACAGAAAAGCCGTCAGGCTCTCCCGTTACACCTAGAAATATTGGCATAGAAAACGCTCAGGGACGATTCATTGCTTTTTTAGATAGCGATGATTGCTGGTTGCCAACTAAATTAGAAGAACAAGTTGCCGTATTACAATATCAGAATATCGCTGTAGTCTTTTCTAATTATGAAAAAGTGGATGAAAATGGACTAAGAAATAACCGTGTCATTGCAGGGCCTTTTGTTATTGACTACAAGCAATTATTGAAAGGGAATGTTATAGGAAACCTTACCGGTATGTATGATACCCAAAAAGTAGGTAAAATCTACATGCAAAAAGTACATCACGAAGATTATGTTTTATGGCTTTCTATTTTAAAGAAAGGATTTCTCGCACTAAACACCAATACGGTATCAGCCTTATATACAATTCGAAAAGGATCTGTATCTGCGAATAAATTAGAAGTTTTTCGTTGGACTTGGTTCATTTATCGTAAAATAGAGAAATTAAGTTGGTTAAAATCAACCTATTATTTCCTTTTCTATTTATGGAAAGCATTCGCAAAATATAAGAAATAACCCCTTTATATATTTATTGCATCATGACACAACATCCGAAATTTATTCCCGATGGGATGAATGCGTTTGAACGGAACGTGAAACGCATTGTAGACATGCTTATTGCACTGGTGGCGTTAATCGTTTTTTCGCCACTGATACTGATTTGTTACATCGCCGTAAAGAGAGAGGATGGAGGACCAGCCATCTTCAAACAGGAACGAATAGGCCGGTTTGGCAGACCTTTTTACATCTACAAGTTCAGAAGCATGACGTTGGATGCGGAAAAGGGAGGCCCCAAACTATACACGCAGGGAAAAGACAAGAGGTTGACGAAGGTCGGAAAATTTCTGCGTGAACACCATTTGGATGAATTGCCGCAACTGTGGAATGTGTTTTGTGGAGACATGGCTTTCATAGGACCGAGACCAGAAAGACAGTTCTACATAGACCAAATTATGGAAAAAGACTCCAGATATATGTGCCTTTACCAGATAAGGCCGGGCGTGACTTCGTATGCCACCCTGTACAACGGATACACGGACACGGTAGAAAAAATGGTAAAGCGGCTGGAATATGACTTATACTACCTGGAACACCGGTCGTGGGGACTGGACTTTAAAATTCTGTGGAACACATTCATCAACATTGTTTCGGGGAAAAAGTTTTAAGCCAAATCGGAATAGATCTATCTAGCAAAAACCGCCAATGAAAGCAATTTTCATTGGCGGTTTTTGCTAGATAAACGAAAGGAGAAGGATACCCCCTACGCATCCCCCTCCATCAAACGCGAAACAGGAACCGGTCAGTCTCGAAGCGAGCCAACACTCTCGCCCAACCACCGGTTGATGCGTTCGCGTATTGCATTACTCTCGCAGAGTAAGCGTACAAACTCTTTGGCAGAGTTTTTCTTATAAGCATCTTTCAACACATGGATACATCCTTCCATCTCGTTGTTGGGCACATCAAAAGGAATGGCTTTCAAGCCGATTTCATTATGAATGGCCGCTTCGGACAGAATGGTCACCAGATTACTTTCCTTAATAAGTCTCAGCAGAATATTCACTTCATTCAACTCGATACGCACACGAAAATCGTAGTCACCGCGCGAAGCGATCGCATCGAAAGCATTGCGGGCTTGCAATCCCCTGGCCGGCAGGGCCAGATCGTAGCGTTCGAGTTGCCCCATGGTAATTTTTTGTTCTCGCGCCAAGGGATGATGTTCGGACACAATAATATCCAAGTGGTTATCGAACAGAATGTGCGACTCGATACGGGGATAATGGCGCGTGGGCTTGAACGACAGCACAAAGTCCACTTCGCGGCGTTCCAGTTCTTCCATCAGTTCCTCCATACTTTTATAATGGATATTCAGCTTGATACCTGGATAACGCTTCATAAACGTCAGCACGGTTTCGGTAAGTATGGGACTGAAAGTATACGTGACCCCGATATTCAACGTACCGGTTTGCAAACCTTGCAGGTCGTGAATATGGTCGATGCAAGAGGTGGCGCTACTCACGGTGGAACGTGCATGAGGCAACAGTTCGTAACCGGCCTCGGTCAGCGAAACCGTATGACTGTTACGCTGAAACAACTGTACATCCAATTCTGCTTCCAGCTGCTTGATTTGCTGGGAGAGCGTGCTTTGCGTGATGCACAGTGCTTTAGAGGCTTCCGAATAGTTAAGCAATTCGGCTACTTTGATAAAATATTTCAGTTGTCTTAGTTCCATCTCTTTTCAGTTTTTTCTATTTGGTTGCGCTGAACGACAACCCTTTGAACATAAATATGGGTAACGAAACCCCAATAACCATTGCCAGTACGATAAAGATACAGGTCAGTCCGTTATAACTCAACAGGTAGGAGTAGTGCTGAAAAGCGGTTTCATTTTCACTGACCAGACACATGACCAAAGCCTGCACCGTGCGGTAGGCATACATTCCGGGAATCATGGGCAAAAGTGCCGGAAATGAGAAGGTTTCGGGAGGACACTTGACCCGGGGAGCAAACCGGATGGCCAACAGGCCGATAGCCAACGACGCTACAAACCCGGCGCCAATGATATGAACGCCATACTGAAGCAGGAAGTAGCGGATGCTATGGCCAACGGCAGCCAACAACGCACAATATTTATAGGAGGCAAGCGGCGGATTGCTGATGCTGGCAAAGCCGATAGCTGCAATCGCTGCAAAAAAACCATCCAGAAGAAGTTCTAAACAAATATCCATGAACAGGTATCAATTAAACCATTTCAAATTCATAAGTAACAGTCCGCCGCACAAGCCCAATGAGATACAAACCGTCAGAACGATTGCCTGCATAACACGTCCCAGAAAACTGACGTAATGCCCATCCAGCAAATCGCTCATGGAGTTGATGTAGGGGATGCCGGGAATCAGATAAAGCACGCTGGTACCCAACGCAACCTCTGGAGTATCGCCCCAATGAAACACGTATCCGCTAGCCCCGATAACCGAGGCAAAAAAAGCGGAAGCCAACGTGGTCAGGCGAATATCCACTTTGTCGGCCTGCATCACCTGCTTTAGGAAAAAACCGGCCAAAGTGGCCATAAACACGATCAGCATGGAAACGGCATCACCTCCAAACAGACGGCAAAAGGAGGCATTGGCCGCCGAAGCCAGCAAAAGTACGGCCCAACGGTTGGTGGGACTGCCTTTGATGAGCAACCGGAAACGGTTTATAGCCCCAGCCAAATCGCGCTTGCCCTCAGCCACCTGCCAACTCAACTTACTGAGTTCGGTATTCAGCCAGAAGCTGATACCCGTATGCCGGATGTGTTCTGTTACCTGGTAATTGACGTCGCCCGATGCGTTCCTGACCGCCACTTGTATGTGTGACGGAAGAATCACCACTTCGCACAACACATTAAAGGCAACCGCCATACGCCGGACATTCTTTTCAACACGAATACACGTAGCGCCACAGCCAAGCAGATAGGCGGCATATTCCGCCAAAAAGTTTCCGACATCCCTTACCCGCTCGTTTTCGGTGGGCACACTACATGTCATCGTCGTCATTGGCATAATGGATGTTTTCACCTCTGTCCCACTCCAGCAATTTAGAATGCCCGGTTTCTTTACGGAACTTCTGAATGCCACGGAACACAAAGAACACCAACAAAGCGCTTACCGTTGCCAACCAAATCAAAGTTATATGTGTCATTTTATGCTTGTTTTAATGATTTCCGAACGCAAAATTAATGGTTCGCGCACCGGAGTAAAAGCAACGGCAATTAAATATTTCAATAGCAGCTATCGTTGTTCCCGAATCTTACAGCCCTGATTGGAACAGCACCTGCCAGGCTCTGGAATCCCTGCAAAGTATCAAAGAACGAATGGCCTTAAAAAGGCCTCTCCGTGTTGTGCGGAGAGGCCTTTAAGGAATTATATGTAACGGAACAACACCCGCATACACATTTAAAATACCCGGATTTTAGATGCGGCCGACTTTGCCTGGTCGCGCACTTCATCCAGATTGGCACCGAGCGGAGCATAACAAAGCGTGACACCCATACGCCGGTTGACACGCGTGGCCGGCTTTCCGAAAATCCGAATATAGGTATTCTCTTGTGCCGAAGCGGCTTCCAAACCATCGTATTGGGGTGGCAACTCACTGGCTATCGGGGATAGAATAACGGCACTGGCACCGATACGCTCTTGGGTGATAGCGGGAATAGGAAGCCCCAACACAGCACGTAAGTGCAGCTCAAACTCATTCAAGTTTTGAGTTCCGGCCAACGTGACCATACCCGTATCGTGAGGACGGGGAGACAATTCCGAAAAATAGACACCGGTTTCATGGCTCAGGAAAAACTCTACGCCCCAAAGTCCGCTGCCACTAAGTGCACGCGTAACTTTCTCGGCCATCTCTTGCGCTTCTTTCAAATGAGCCGGATCTATGTGGGCCGGCTGAAAGCTCTCGCGGTAATCTCCCCCCTTCTGCACATGTCCGATAGGCGGGCAAAACAGAGTGGGGCCGTTTTTCTGGGTAACGGTGAGCAACGTTATTTCGCTGTCAAAACGAATGAACTCTTCGATAATCAGTTCTTTGATATCGCCGCGGCTGCCACTGCATCCATACTCCCAGGCATGTTCCAGTTCGCTGGCCTGTTTCACCAACGATTGGCCTTTTCCGGACGAGGACATCAACGGTTTTACCACACAGGGGAAACCGATTTTTTCGGCAGCACTGCGCAACTCGTCCAATGATGTGGCATAATAATATTTAGCCGTCTTCAAACCTAGTTCCTGAGCCGCCAAATCGCGGATAGCCTTGCGGTTCATCGTAAAATTGACTGCACGCGCACTGGGTACAACCTGAATACCCGACTGTTCATAATCATACAACCGCTCCGTACGGATTGCTTCAATCTCAGGTACGATAATATCTGGCCGGTGCTTCTCAACCACGCGATCGAGCGCGTCACCGTCTAACATACTGAACACTTCACACTCGTTGGCCACCTGCATAGCGGGTGCACCGGCATACGAGTCACAGGCAATCACGTATTGTCCCTTTCGTTTGGCCGAAATGACAAACTCCTTACCTAACTCGCCCGATCCGAGCAAAAGAATTTTTTTCATATGATGAGTTTTAACAGGATGATAAATCATTGGATAAAGATAAACCCAAATCCCTACAAAAATACGACTTTTATAGTAACCCGGCAATAAGATGCCCGGATTTATAGCCGTACAAAAAAGACACCGCCAACTATCCTAGAATAACATCCAGCTTTTCGCCGTCATCAAGTGTCAGAGAACGATAATTGCGCGCAAAACTACGTAGAAACTCCAACGTGCTTTCACGCGGAGAAAGTAAATCGGTGGAAAAGTAAGCCATAGGCACAAGTATTTTAGCATTAAACTTGTTATGATAACGCTAAAATGCTTGGTTTAGTATATATAATCGGGGCTTTTTAATAAATAGTCAATACCATTTTGCGTTCTTCGATCATGCGGCGCAGATTCAACAATGCGTAACGTACACGTCCCAAAGCGGTATTGATGCTGACACCGGTTATTTCGGCTATCTCCTTGAAACTAAGATCCTGGTAAAAACGCATATAAATAACCTCACGCTGATTGGCGGGAAGCTCGCTGACCAAACGGCTGACATCATTCAACGACTGCTCGGCAACCATCCGCATCTCAACATTGGCATCGGACAGACTGGCATCGTTAAACAAATCGCCTTCGACATCGTCATTGGAGACCCAATTCTCGTTCTTCTCCAAGCGATAACGGTCTATCAACAAGTTATGGGCAATACGGGTGATCCATGCCGAAAACTTGCCGCTATCCACATAACGTCCCTGCTGGATGGTCACAATAGCCTTGACAAACGTTTCCTGAAAAAGGTCGTTTGCCGCATCTTCATTGCGTACCGTAAAATGAATGTAAGTATAAAGTTTAGCCTGATAACGGGCCAACAACACATCGAACGCCTCATTTTCACCTGCTCCATAACGAGCCACTAATTGCTCGTCTGAGAGTTTTTTCAAATCATCCATTACTTTCTTTTCTTATATTAGCGTAATGTTCAATCGATAGGCGTACAAGTTTAAAGGTGAATAACGCAACAAAGAAACAACAATTTTATGAGATTTGCAAATTTTGACTTGAAAAATCAGCACTCCAAAGAAAAACTTCAACGCACCGAATAGCCGGCATCCAACCGATTGCCACGCAGAAAGTCAACAACCGGCATTCTCTTTTTTCCAGCCAACTGAAGATCTTCCAACACAACGAAACCATCGGGAACAGCCACTTTCAGCCAAGTTTTTCCGTCTGTGAGTAACGTCCCGACCGGATGGGTATGGACAGCAAACTCTTTGACCGTACGGAATACTTTCATCGTCTGTATTTTACCTCCACCGTTCACAAATTCGGTCCAGGCTGCCGGATAAGGAGCAAGTCCGCGTATGAAATCATACACCGGTTTAACTCCCTTCGACCAATCGATGCGACAAGTATCCTTGAATATTTTGGGTGCAGGTTTCACACTACCGGCTTCATGGATCATTTCAGTCTGTGGCGTAGTACGAATGGTACCGGCAAGTATCTGGTCAACGGTCTCCGTTACCAAGCGTCCGCCCAACATCATCAGTTTATCGTGTACTGCTCCGGCATCGTCGGTATCTTCAATCGGAACAGGGACTTGCTGAATCACATCACCCACATCTATTTCATGTTTCAAGAAGAAAGTCGTAATACCGGTTTGCGTCTCTCCGTTAATAACGGCCCAGTTGATTGGGGCTGCACCGCGATATTGAGGCAACAGCGAAGCATGCAGATTGAAAGTACCCAACCGCGGCATAGCCCACACTACCTCGGGCAACATACGAAAAGCCACGACAATCTGCAAATCGGCTTGCAGGCTACGCAGTTCTTCCAAAAATGCTTCATCTTTCAATTTTACGGGTTGAAGCACTTTGATTCCAGCCTGCAAGGCATATTGTTTCACCGGGCTGGCACTCAACTCCGTTTGATGGCGACCTACCGGTTTGTCGGGCATCGTCACAACACCTACAACCTGATAGCCTCCCTCGACCAAACAACGCAAACTTTCCACGGCAAAGTCGGGAGTACCCATGTACACAATACGCAAATCGTTTTTTTTCATCATATACTTTTATTCTTCTGAATAGTCCACCAATATTTGTCGATAATGACTGTACAATTTTGTCTTTGAGATGAACCCGACAAACGTACCGTCATCTTTCAGTACGGGTAACGATGAAGCACCCGTCTCCTCAAACTTATCCATCACAACGCCCATCGGATCGTTAATATTCAAACGGGCGGGAGGTTCTTCCATCAGCTGACCGGCATGAAAGACACGATACAACTCTTGCCGGAACACAACCTTTCGGATGTTGACCAGATTAATCACTCCGATCAGTTTTTCCTGTCCGTCAACAACAGGAAAGACATTATTCTTTTCCTTGGATATCAACAATACCAAACGTCCCAGTTCCATATCGACCGAAATACGCGGCTGGTACTTCTCTATCACGGAATCAAGTGTCATCAAAGTCAGAATGGCACGGTCTTTGTGGTGCGTCAACAGTTCGCCTTTCTTTGCCAAACGCATGGAATAGATACTATGAGGCTCAAAAACAATAATCGTCAGATACGAACAAAGAGAAACGATCATCAGCGGCATGAACAGGTCGTAGCCCCCGGTCAGTTCGGCAATCAGGAACATGCCCGTAAGCGGAGCGTGCATTACGGCACTCATCACACCGGCCATCCCCAACAAGGCGTAGTTCTTTTCGGGTACATAGATATCCCAAATGCCATTGCCGTTCCATAAACGGGAAAAGATGAATCCGCTGATACACCCCAGAAACAAACTGGGCGCGAAAATACCACCGCATCCGCCACCGCCATTCGTCGCCGTAGAAGCGAATACTTTCAGCAAAACAATCAATGCCAAATAAAAGAGCAACAGTTTCTCGTGTCCATAAAAGACAGAGTTGTTCATCACTTGATTCCAATCGGTCTCGGAAGATCCGTTCAGCAACAAGGTAATTGTATTATATCCCTCGCCATAAAGTGGCGGAAACAAGAATATAAGAATACTCAGCACCGTACCTCCGATGGCCAGCTTCACATACATATTACGGTATTTGCGAAAGACATCCTCAAAGGCACTCATAGCCCGCGTAAAATAGAGGGAAATGATACCGCAGAAAATACCTAGTAAGATGGAGGTTGGAATACGCTCCACCGAAAACGCATTATCCAAATGAAATGGAAAAACAGCTCCCATACCGGTAAGGACATAGGTAAGTCCCGAGGCTGTGACGCACGACACCAACAAAGGCAATAAGGAAGCCATAGTCAAATCGAGCATCAAGACCTCAAGCGTAAAAACCAAACCGGCAATAGGCGCCTTGAAGATTCCGGCGATAGCACCAGAGGCCCCACAACCGATCAGCAACATCAAAGTTTTGTGATCTACCTTAAACAAACGGCCTAAACTGGAACCGATAGCCGAACCCGTCAGTACTATAGGCGATTCCGCACCTACCG
>CABSGW010000051.1 GCA_902477365.1 uncultured Prevotellaceae bacterium | reverse complement strand
AGAAGTTGCTGGATTAATCAAATTACAGATTAAAGGTGGCGCTGCGAATCCTTCTCCTCCCGTGGGTCCTGCATTGGGTTCTAAGGGAATCAATATTATGGATTTCTGCAAGCAGTTCAATGCCAGAACTCAGGAGAAAGCTGGTAAAGTATTGCCGGTGGTCATTACTTACTACACAGACAAATCATTCTCTTTTGTAGTAAAGACTCCTCCTGTTGCAATTCAATTGCTGGAAGCTGCTAAAAAGAAAAGCGGTTCTGCCGAGCCTAACCGTAAGAAGATCGCCGAGATTACTTGGGATCAGGTGAAAGCTATCGCAGAAGACAAAATGCCCGACCTCAACTGTTTTACGTTGGAAGCAGCCATGAAATTGGTAGCTGGTACGGCACGTAGTATGGGTATCACAGTAAAGGGAGACTTCCCAGGTAACTAATTAAAAACTTCAACTAACAAATGGGTAAACTGACAAAAAATCAAAAGTTAGTCGCTAGTAAGATTGAAGCAGGGAAGGCATACTCTTTAAAAGAAGCTGCTGAGTTGGTGAAAGAAATTACATTCACCAAATTCGATGCTTCGTTGGATATCGACGTGCGTTTAGGCGTTGACCCGCGTAAAGCGAACCAAATGGTTCGTGGTGTGGTATCTCTTCCTAACGGAACAGGTAAGACAGTACGTGTGTTGTGTCTTTGTACGCCGGATGCTGAAGCTGCTGCAAAAGAAGCTGGCGCAGACTATGTGGGTCTGGACGAATATATCGAAAAGATCAAAGGTGGTTGGACGGATATTGATGTGATCATCACAATGCCTTCAATCATGGGTAAAATCGGTGCTCTCGGTCGTGTGCTCGGTCCTCGTGGATTGATGCCTAACCCTAAGAGTGGTACTGTAACTATGGACGTAGCTAAGGCTGTTCGTGAAGTGAAACAAGGTAAAATTGACTTTAAGGTAGACAAGAGCGGTATCGTTCATACTTCTATCGGTAAGGTATCTTTTACATCGGATCAGATCACGGAAAATGCTCGCGAATTTATTTCGACGATCAACAAGCTGAAACCGACTGCGGCGAAAGGTACTTATATCAAGAGTATTTATCTTTCCAGTACGATGAGTAAGGGTGTGAAAGTCGACCCGAAATCAGTTGATGAAATCTAATTAAAGAAGGAATCATGAGAAAGGAAGATAAAAGTACCGTGATCGCTCACCTTGGTGAGTTGTTGAATGAATATGCTCATTTTTACTTGGTGGATGTAACGGCTATGAATGCTGCTACAACCAGTGATTTGAGAAGAAAATGTTTTGGTGCTGACATCAAAATGGTATTGGTAAAAAATACCTTGTTGCACAAAGCGTTTGAGTTGGCTGAAATTGATTATTCACCATTGTATGGTTGCCTGAAGGGTACAACGGCGTTGATGTTCTGTAACACAGCCAATGCACCGGCTAAATTGTTGGCAGAGGTAGCTAAAGATGGTATCCCCGGCTTGAAAGCTGCTTATGCAGAAGAGGGCTTTTATGTAGGTGCTGATCAATTGGATGCACTTAAATCAATCAAGAGCAAGAATGAAGTTATTGCAGACGTGGTTGCTTTGTTGCAATCTCCTGCAAAGAATGTGATCTCAGCGTTGCAGTCTGGTGGACAGACTATCCACGGCGTTTTGAAAACATTGGGCGAGCGTCCCGAATAAATTAAATCAAAGAATATAAAACATTAAAAATAGAAAGAAAATGGCAGATATTAAAGCTATTGCAGAAGAATTGGTAAATTTGACTGTGAAAGAAGTTAACGAGTTGGCAACGATCCTGAAGGACGAGTATGGAATTGAACCCGCCGCTGCAGCTGTTGCTGTTGCTGCTGGTCCTGCTGCAGGTGGTGCAGCTGCTGCTGAAGAAAAGACCTCTTTCGATGTAGTTCTGAAAAGCGCAGGTGCTGCTAAATTGCAAGTAGTAAAAGCTGTTAAAGAAGCTTGTGGCTTGGGCTTGAAAGAAGCTAAAGACATGGTAGACGGCGCTCCTAGCACCTTGAAAGAAGGCGTTGCTAAGGAAGAAGCTGAAGCATTGAAGAAAGCTCTTGAAGAAGCTGGTGCTGAAGTTGAAGTGAAGTAATTCCAACCTGAATAAGGTCATCCGGTTAAGAATCCTCTGGTAGAGGGTTCTTAACCTTTTTGCGTCTATAACTAAATAGAATCCAAATATAACACTTAACGAATGTCTTCACATATAGTAAATAACCGAGTAAATTTTGCCTCCATCAAAAATCCGATGCCCTATCCGGATTTCTTGGATGTCCAGCTAAAATCCTTCAAGGACTTTTTACAGCTCGATACACCGACCGAATTACGTAAGAACGACGGCTTATACAAGGTCTTTGCCGAAAATTTCCCGATTGCAGATACGCGCAATAACTTTGTATTAGAATTCCTCGATTATTATATCGATCCGCCGCGTTATTCCATAGCTGAGTGCCTGGAGAGGGGTTTGACTTACAGTGTGCCTTTGAAGGCGAAACTGAAACTTTATTGTACGGATCCCGATCATGAGGATTTTGATACGGTGATCCAGGATGTATTCTTAGGTCCTATTCCTTATATGACCGATAATGGAACATTCGTTATTAATGGTGCAGAACGCGTTGTTGTTTCGCAGTTGCACCGTTCACCGGGTGTTTTCTTTGGATCAAGTGTGCACGCGAATGGTACGCAGTTGTATTCAGCGCGTATTATCCCGTTTAAAGGATCTTGGATTGAGTTTGCAACGGACATCAATAATGTGATGTACGCTTACATCGACCGTAAAAAGAAACTTCCTGTAACCACTTTGTTACGTGCCATCGGTTTTGAAAATGATAAGGATATTCTTGAGATCTTCAACTTGGCTGAAGAGGTGAAGGTGAACAAAACCAACCTGAAAAAATGTTTAGGGCGAAAGTTGGCTGCACGTGTGCTGAAAAGCTGGGTAGAAGACTTTGTGGACGAAGATACCGGTGAGGTGGTTTCGATTGAACGTAACGAGGTGATTTTGGATCGCGAGACGATTTTGGAAGAAGATCACATTGAAGAGATCATCGAGAGCGGCGCACAAAGCATCTTGATTCACTACGAAGAGGCTGGTGCATCCGATTATTCGATTATTTTCAACACGTTGCAAAAAGACCCCAGTAACTCTGAGAAAGAGGCTGTACTGTACATCTACCGCCAGTTGCGTAATGCAGATCCGGCTGATGATGCCAGTGCACGTGAGGTAATCAATAACTTGTTCTTCTCGGAGAAACGTTACGATTTGGATGAAGTTGGACGTTATCGTATTAATAAGAAATTGGGTCTTTCGACAGACATGGATGTACGTGTCTTGACAAAAGAGGATATTATTGAAATTATCAAATACCTGATCGAGTTGATTAACTCGAAAGCTACGGTTGACGATATTGACCACTTGAGTAACCGTCGTGTTCGTACGGTTGGTGAGCAGTTGGGCAACCAGTTTGCTATTGGTTTGGCACGTATGAGCCGTACCATACGTGAACGTATGAATGTACGTGATAACGAGGTGTTTACTCCAACTGATTTGATCAATGCGAAGACTATTTCTTCGGTGATCAACTCTTTCTTCGGAACGAATGCATTGTCTCAGTTCATGGACCAGACGAACCCGTTGGCCGAGGTGACGCACAAACGTCGTCTTTCGGCGTTAGGTCCTGGTGGTTTGTCGCGTGAGCGTGCCGGTTTCGAGGTGCGTGACGTACACTATACGCACTATGGACGTCTCTGCCCGATTGAGTCTCCTGAAGGACCGAATATCGGTTTGATTTCTTCGCTTTGCGTGTATGCTAAGATTAACGATTTGGGCTTTATTGAAACTCCGTATCGTAAGATTAATAACTCGGTTGTTGATTTGGACAATGAGCATATTGTCTATCTGACCGCCGAAGAAGAAGAAGGAAAAATTATTGGACAGGGTAATGCTCCGTTGAATGATGACGGCTCATTTATCCGTACCAAGGTGAAATGCCGTCAGGATGCTGACTATCCGGTAGTACCGCCTACTGAGGTTGATTATATGGACGTGTCTCCGCAGCAGATTGCATCCATTGCAGCTTCGTTGATTCCGTTCTTGGAGCATGATGACGCCCACCGTGCATTGATGGGATCGAACATGATGCGCCAGGCAGTTCCTTTGATCCGTTGTGAAGCGCCGATTGTGGGTACAGGTATTGAAAAGCAGGTGTGTGAAGATTCACGTACCATGATTACCGCTGAAGGTGATGGTGTGGTTGAGTTTGTTGATGCATCTGTTATCAAGATATTATATGACAGAACAGAGGATGAGGAGTTTATTAGTTTTGACTCTGCATTGAAAGAATATCGAATTCCGAAGTTCCGCCGTACCAACCAGAATATGACGATTGACCTTCGTCCGGTTTGTGTGAAGGGACAACGTGTGAAAGCGGGTGATATCTTGACCGAAGGATATGCGACTGAAAATGGTGAGTTGGCGCTAGGACGTAACTTGCTTGTTGCATACATGCCTTGGAAGGGATATAACTATGAGGACGCCATTGTATTGAACGAACGTGTGGTACGCGAAGATTTGTTGACTTCTGTGCATGTGGATGAGTTCTCATTGGAAGTACGTGAGACCAAGCGTGGAATGGAAGAATTGACATCGGACATTCCGAACGTGAGCGAGGAAGCAACAAAAGATTTGGATGAAAACGGTATTGTACGTATCGGTGCACGTATTCAGCCGGGCGATATCATGATTGGTAAGATCACCCCTAAAGGTGAGAGCGATCCTTCGCCCGAAGAAAAATTGTTGCGTGCTATCTTTGGTGACAAGGCCGGTGACGTGAAAGATGCTTCTTTGAAGGCTACTCCTTCTTTGAGCGGTATCGTGATTGACAAGAAGTTGTTCTCTAAAGCCATTAAAAACCGTTCGTCCAAAGCTGCTGACAAAGTACTCTTGCAGAAGATTGACGAAGAGTTTGCTGCTAAAGGCGAAGAACTGAAAGAGGTTTTGGTTGATAAGTTGTTAGCTCTGACAAAAGGTAAAACATCTATGGGCATCAAAGACAACTTGGGGACCGAGATTATTGCCAAGGGAGCTAAATTTGCTAAGAGTGTCTTGATGGAATTGGATTACACTTCAGTTCAGTTGAGCAAGTGGACTTCAGATAACTATAAGAATGAATTGATCACACAATTGATCATCAATTATCTGAAGAAATTCAATTTGATGGATGCCGAACTGAAGCGTAAGAAGTTTGCCATAACCATAGGTGATGAGTTGCCTTCTGGTATCATTCAAATGGCAAAAGTATATATTGCGAAGAAGCGTAAGATCGGTGTCGGTGACAAAATGGCAGGTCGACATGGTAATAAAGGTATTGTTTCTAAAATCGTACGTCAGGAGGATATGCCGTTCTTGGCTGATGGAACTCCGGTTGATATCGTGTTGAATCCGCTGGGTGTGCCTTCTCGTATGAACCTCGGTCAGATTTTTGAGGCGGTATTAGGTTCTGCCGGAAAGAATTTGGGCGTGAAGTTTGCTACGCCTATCTTTGATGGTGCTTCTTTGGATGATCTGTGTGAATGGACAGATAAGGCTGGCCTTCCCCGATATGGTTCAACACAGCTTTATGATGGTGCTACGGGTGAGAAATTTGACCAGAAAGCGACTGTGGGTATCACGTACATGTTGAAACTCGGTCACATGGTTGAAGACAAGATGCACGCTCGTTCTATTGGTCCATACTCATTGATCACTCAACAACCTCTTGGTGGTAAGGCACAGTTTGGTGGACAGCGTTTCGGAGAGATGGAGGTTTGGGCCATCGAGGCCTTTGGAGCTTCTCATGTACTTCAGGAAATCCTTACAATCAAGTCTGATGACGTGGTGGGACGTTCTAAAGCTTACGAAGCGATTGTTAAAGGTGAGCCAATGCCTACGCCGGGAATTCCGGAGTCTCTCAACGTATTGTTGCATGAGCTTAGAGGTTTGGGTTTGAGCATTACCCTTGATTAAAATAAAACTCTTTACACGATATAGAATAAATAACTATGGCATTTAGAAAAGAACCAAAGATAAAGAGTGCATTTACGAAGATCACAATCGGTCTGGCCTCTCCTGAGGAGATCCTTGAGAATTCGTATGGCGAAGTGTTGAAGCCTGAAACCATCAACTATCGAACCTATAAACCGGAGCGTGACGGCTTGTTCTGTGAACGTATTTTTGGTCCTACAAAGGACTATGAATGTCACTGCGGCAAATATAAGCGTATTCGTTACAAAGGCATTGTATGCGATCGTTGCGGTGTAGAGGTTACAGAAAAGAAAGTACGCCGTGAGCGTTCGGGACACATCCAATTAGTGGTTCCGGTTGCACACATCTGGTATTTCCGTTCTTTACCCAATAAGATCGGTTATTTGCTGGGTATTCCTACGAAGAAGCTCGATATGATTATCTATTACGAGCGTTACGTAGTGATTCAGCCCGGAGCATTGGAAGATGAAGGCGTTCAGAAATATGACTTATTGACCGAAGATGAGTATTTGGATTTGCTGGATAAGCTGCCCAAAGAAAATCAGTATTTGGAAGATAACGATCCGAATAAATTTATCGCCAAAATGGGTGCAGAGGCTATTTACGACCTCTTGACCCGCTTGGATTTGGATGCATTGTCTTACGAGTTGCGCGACCGGGCTAGCTCGGATTCATCGCAACAGCGTAAGAACGAGGCCCTGAAACGTTTGCAGGTTGTAGAATCTTTCCGTGCAAGCCGCGATCGTAACAAGCCCGAATGGATGATCATGAAGATACTTCCTGTGATTCCTCCCGAGTTGCGTCCGTTGGTCCCGTTGGATGGTGGACGTTTTGCTACGTCCGACTTGAACGACCTTTATCGTCGCGTGTTGATACGTAACAACCGTTTGAAGCGGCTTATTGAAATTAAGGCACCTGAAGTGATTCTCCGTAACGAGAAACGTATGTTGCAGGAGTCCGTAGATAGCCTTTTCGATAACTCTCGTAAGAGCAGTGCCGTTAAGACTGAATCAAACCGTCCGCTTAAGTCGTTGTCTGATTCATTGAAAGGTAAACAAGGACGTTTCCGTCAGAACCTGTTGGGTAAGCGTGTTGACTACTCTGCCCGTTCGGTTATTGTCGTTGGTCCCGAACTCAAAATGGGCGAATGTGGTTTGCCTAAATTGATGGCAGCCGAATTGTTCAAGCCGTTTATTATCCGTAAGCTTATTGAGCGTGGTATCGTAAAGACGGTGAAGAGCGCCAAGAAAATAGTAGATCGTAAAGATCCTATCATCTGGGATATTTTGGAATATGTGATGAAAGGTCATCCGGTGTTGCTCAACCGTGCACCGACCTTGCACCGTTTGGGTATCCAGGCCTTCCAGCCTAAGATGATTGAGGGTAAGGCAATTCAACTCCATCCTTTGGCTTGTACCGCTTTTAATGCCGACTTTGACGGTGATCAGATGGCTGTTCACCTTCCCTTGAGCAATGAAGCCGTACTCGAGGCTCAGATGTTGATGCTCCAGAGCCACAACATCCTGAATCCGGCTAATGGAGCGCCTATCACCGTACCTTCTCAAGACATGGTGCTTGGTCTCTATTACATTACCAAATTGCGCCCGGGAGCTAAAGGCGAAGGCCTGACGTTCTACGGACCTGAAGAAGCCATTATTGCCTACAATGAGCGTCGTGTGGATATTCACGCTCCGGTAAAAGTATTGGTGAAAGACTTGGACGAGACAGGTATCTTGGTTAAGAAGATGGTTGAAACCTCAGTGGGACGTATCATTGTTAATGAGATTGTACCCGAGGAGATCGGTTATGTAAATACGATTATTTCAAAAAAATCATTGCGTGACATTATCTCTCGTGTGATCAAGGGAGTGGGTATGGCACGTGCCTGCGAGTTCCTTGACGGTATCAAGAACTTAGGTTATAAGATGGCTTATGACGGTGGACTTTCGTTCAACTTGGACGATATCATCATACCGGAAGAGAAGAAAGACATTGTACAGCGTGGTCATGAAGAGATTGACCAGATTACAATGAACTATAATATGGGTTTCATTACCGACAACGAACGTTATAACCAGGTTATTGATACTTGGACTCACGTAAATACCGATTTGAAGAAAACATTGATGAAGCAGATGACCGAGGCCGATCAAGGTTTCAATGCTGTATTTATGATGTTGGATTCTGGTGCCCGTGGTTCTGCCGATCAGATTGCACAGTTGGCTGGTATGCGTGGTTTGATGGCAAAACCGCAGAAAGCCGGTGCTGAGGGTGCACAGATTATCGAAAACCCGATTCTTTCAAACTTTAAGGAAGGTATGTCGGTGCTTGAGTACTTCATCTCTACCCACGGTGCCCGTAAGGGTCTTGCCGACACGGCGTTGAAGACGGCCGATGCTGGATATCTGACCCGTCGTCTTGTTGACGTTTCTCACGATGTGATTATCAACGAAGAAGACTGTGGCACATTACGTGGTTTGGTTTGTACGGCGTTGAAAGATGGCGATGAGGTTATTTCTTCACTTGGCGAACGTATTTTGGGACGTGTTTCCGTACACGATATCATTCATCCAACAACGGGCAAGTTGATTGTTTCTGCAGGAGAAGAGATTACCGAAAACGTGGTGGCTGAGATCGAGAACTCACCGATCGAAAGTGTTGAAATCCGTTCTGTACTGACCTGCGAAAGCAAACATGGAGTTTGTATGAAATGCTATGGCCGCAACTTGGCTACCAGTCGCATGGTACAAAAGGGAGAGGCCGTAGGTGTTATTGCCGCACAGTCTATTGGTGAGCCTGGAACACAGCTTACATTGCGTACTTTTCACGCCGGTGGTGTGGCTGGTAATGCTGCCTCTAACGCAAGTATTGTGGCTAAGAATAAATCTCGTCTTGAGTTTGATGAGTTGCGTACAGTCGATGTTGTCAACGAAGACGGATCGGCAGGCAAGGTAGTAGTAGGCCGTTTGGCTGAAGTTCGCTTTGTAGACGAGAATACGGGTATTGCCCTTTCTTCACAGAACGTTCCTTATGGTTCGCAGTTATTTGTCAATGACGGCGATGTGGTTGAAAAAGGTACGCTTATCGCTAAGTGGGATCCGTTCAACGCCATTATTGTTACAGAGAATGCCGGTATAGCTCAATTCGAGGATGTGATTGAAGGTGTTACCTATCGTGTTGAAGAAGACGAAGCAACCGGTTTGCGTGAGATGATCGTGATTGAGTCTAAAGAAAAGTCACGTGTTCCCTCTTGTCACATTGTTGATGAGAACGGTGAACTGATCCGTACCTATAACTTCCCGATCGGAGGTCACATTGTGATCGACAATAACCAAAAGCTGAAAGCGGGTGATATCTTGATTAAGATTCCTCGTGCAGTGGGTAAGGCTGGTGACATCACCGGAGGTCTTCCTCGTGTGACCGAGCTGTTCGAAGCACGTAACCCGTCCAACCCGGCCGTGGTTTCTGAAATTGACGGTGAGGTTACGATGGGTAATGTGAAACGCGGCAATCGTGAGATCATTGTTACTTCCAAGGTGGGCGATGTTCGCAAATACATGGTGCCGCTGTCTAAACAGATCTTGGTACAGGAGAACGACTATGTGCGTGCCGGTACTCCCTTGTCTGACGGATCCACCACACCTGCCGACATTTTGGCTATTAAGGGTCCTACGGCTGTTCAGGAGTACATCGTTAACGAGATTCAGGACGTTTACCGTTTGCAGGGTGTGAAGATTAACGACAAACACTTTGAGGTGATTGTACGTCAGATGATGCGTAAGGTGCAGATCGACGAGCCGGGAGATACCCGTTTCCTCGAAATGCAGGTGGTTGATAAGCTTGACTTTGCAGAAGAAAATGACCGTATCTGGGGTAAGAAAGTGGTTGTGGACGCTGGCGACAGCGAAAACATGCGCCCGGGTATGATTGTTACGGCACGTAAGTTGCGCGATGAAAATTCGTTGCTTAAACGTAAAGACCTTCGTCTGGTAGAGGTTCGCGATGCTATGGCAGCCACCTCAACCCAGATATTGCAAGGTATTACCCGTGCCGCACTTCAAACCTCCAGCTTCATGTCGGCAGCTTCGTTCCAGGAGACCACGAAGGTACTTAATGAGGCCGCTATCAACGGTAAGATCGACCGCCTTGAGGGTATGAAGGAAAACGTTATTTGTGGTCACCTTATCCCTGCCGGTACAGGTCTGCGTGAGTTTAACAAGATAGTAGTTGGCAGCAAAGACGATTTCGATAAAATTGATTTTGCTCCGGCTTCAACCAGACGTTCTGGCGTTAAGTTCCCCGAGAATTGATTTTAGTGTTCGCAAGAACAGCTGATACATAATGTTCGCCCGGTTACTGTTTCATACGGTAATCGGGCGATTTTTTTGACTGTTTATCCACTATGTTTGAGACAGTCAGTTGATGATAATGTATATTTGGCATGTATTAAGTTGTTTTTTATGGTAAAAGTGTTATTTTTGCATGTAAAAGTTTTATGGTTATGATACGCAAATATATTTTCTTGCTTTTAAGTTTGTTCGGTTTTTTGTCGCTGCATGCGCAACAACAACAGGCCGACAGTACGGGGTTTGTCATTCGTGTGGGTGATGTGGCTCCCGATTTTGTGGCGGCAACCACCACTGGTGACAGTATCCGGTTATCTGATTTGCGCGGTAAAGTAGTTTTGTTGCAGTTTACGGCGAGTTGGTGCGGTGTGTGCCGAAAGGAGATGCCTTATATAGAGCGTGATATCTGGTTGAAGCATAAAGACCGAAAAGACTTTGCCTTGTTTGGAATAGACCGTGACGAACCGCTCGATAAAGTCATCGCTTTTGGACGTAAGGTGGGTGTTACCTACCCATTGGCTTTAGATCCCGGTGCACAAGTATTCTCGCTTTATGCTTTGCGCGAGTCGGGTATCACCCGCAACGTGCTGATTGGCCGCGACGGACGTATTGTTAAAACAACCCGTTTGTTCAATGAAGAAGAGTTTGCATCGTTGGTTGCGGAGATAGATGCCTTGCTGACCGAGTAGTAAGGCGTTTTGAACTGTACACATACTTACCTTAAATAGCTTTTTCATGAAGAATTTTTTGTTATTATGCTGTGTTGTTTTTTTCGGCTATTGGGCGGGTGGAAGCGTTTGCCGTGCCCAGTCAGCCGATAGTGTGGCTATCGGAAAACTAGATGCCGGGTTGAAACTTGCTTTAAGCCAGGCCGGTTATGGTGCTTCTTTTGGGCAAGGCGTTAAAATAGGGCGTGCACCGCTTTCATGCGATACATTACTTTCCGTAATACTTCAGTGCCGCGAAAGTTCGTCATTGGTCGATTATTTGTGCCGGTCGGGTATTGAGGCACGTTCCATCCTGCCTACGGTTGCAACCGCCCACATTCCGGCATCCCGCTTGTTGCAGGTGGCTCAAATGCCGCGTGTCTTGCGCTTATCGGCTTCTACCCAAGCCCATTTAACGATGGGGCGTTCCAGGGAATTTACTGGGACTAACCGGATACACAGCGGCGAAGAGCTGGAAACCCCTTATACAGGCAAAGGGGTTGTGATAGGCATTATTGATCAGGGCTTTGAATACCTGCATCCTGCTTTTGCGTATGCAGACGGTAGTTTGCGTATCAAACGGGTTTGGAATCGGGACAAGTGGGGAAGCGCTCCACTTGAGACGGCCGAATCTATTTGGATGGCCGGTCACGATGGTATGGACGATGATCATGCCACACACGTGGCAGGTATTGCCGCTGGAAGCCGGGTCGAAGGTACTTCTTTTTACGGCAATGCACCCGATGCCGATTTGGTTTTTATTCCTTCCACGCTAGGTTCGGCTGAGATTATAGAGGATGTAAAATACATCATGGACTATGCCGAGTCCGAAGGTAAGCCTTGTGTTATTAACATGAGTTTTGGCGGGCATATCGGAGCGCACGACGGAATGTCCCTTTACGACCAGACCCTTGATGTTCTGTTGGGAGATGGGCGATTGGTCGTGGGTTCGGCTGGCAACGAGGGCGATACCCCTATTCATGGTATGGGAACAATGCGGACGCCTGCCGATACGCTTCGTTTCCTTTTTACCACTTCCGAGAATGCTTTCCCTGTTTACCTGTTGGGTGACGATTCACGTGAGTTTAATTATGGTTTGCTGGTCTACGATCCGGTTACCGGACAACAGCGTGTGTGTAAAAAAAGTTCTTCGGCTTTTTGGAGTTGTGCGGACGATTATGTGGAGATCAATGATTATAATGTACGTTATTCGGGACTTATTTATATTTATGCAAAAGGTTTGAAGCAGGCGATGGGCATGCCCGATCGCAGTCAGGTCGGAGTCTGTGTGTTCGATGCGCCGGCCGACTATACCGTGCATTTGTGGACAGCCCCACAGCAGGCCTTGTTGAGCGATGGAGGCCGTTCCGATGACTATTTCCTGCCGGCCGATTATCGCTATACGATTGGCGACATGGGAGCGTCTTCCGCACGTTCCATCTCGGTAGGCGCTTATGTGTCCACTACATCGTGGCAGGCTGTTAACGGACTTTCTTACAAGAGTACGGCTTTTGGTGAGGTGGGTGCTATAGCCTCTTTTTCCAGCTTGGGGCCTCAGGTGAATAACGACACACCGAAACCGCTCATCGCTGCTCCCGGACACAGCATAGCATCTGCTTTGTCCAAGATGCCCAGTTCGTTCTCACCCACTGCCCAGTCTGTGGTGCAAAAGGTCTCGTTTGAGGGTGAGGATTATTATTATGGTATGATGAGTGGTACATCAATGGCAGCCCCTCAAGTGACAGGTATCGTGGCTTGTTGGTTGCAGGCCTATCCTTGGTTGACACCGGACGATATTGTGGAGATTGTCCGGAAAACAGCTATCAATGATACTTTTACGGGCGATGTACGCGGCAATTGGCATCCACAGCGTATCGGTGAT